>CAIVEA010000448.1 GCA_903904765.1 uncultured Chloroflexota bacterium | reverse complement strand
GTGCAAAAAGTTAGAAAACACTCACTAAAACTGCTCATCTCCGTTTAGGCTACCTGCCCCTCCAGATGTATACAATAAAACAGAGGACATAGTTGCCCTCTGTTCATCATCGCTATCTCTGCACGTTCAGACGATTACTTGCCGAGACGCTTCTTGAGTTCGGCGGTCAGCGCCGGAACGATTTTGTACAGATCGCCCACCAGCCCGTACCGCGCCAGTTTGAAGATGGGCGCTTCGGCATCCTTGTTGATCGCCACGATCACTTTGCTCGTCCGCATACCGGCCTGATGCTGAATCGCGCCGGAAATGCCGCAGGCGATATACAGATCAGGCGCGACGGTCTTGCCCGTTTGTCCGACCTGATGTGCGTAGGGAATGTAGCCCGCGTCCACAGCAGCGCGGCTGGCACCGATGGCTGCGCCCAGCGTATCCGCCAGCGGCTGGAGCGTGTTCTGGAAGCCGTCCTGCGCCTTCCAAATAGCTGCGTCCGCCACGCCCGCCGGAGCATCAGCAGGGTTATTCGCCATCGCACGCCCGCCGCTGACGATAATGGCAGCATCAGTCAGGTTGACCGTCCCCACTTCTTCGTCAAAGCGTTCGATCTTGGTGGCGATGTCGTCTTCTGCCAGCACAGGCGGCACACTGACCACTTCGGCCTGCGCCGCCGCATCCGGCTGTTGCGCTTTGAACGCACGACCACGCAGCGCCACCATTTGCACCGCGCCCGCCGTCCCAATGGCTTCACTCAACACCTTTCCCGAATAGACCGGGCGTACAGCCTTCAACGCGCCGTCCGGCTGCGCTTCCAGCGACGAAACTTCGGTCAGCAGACCGGCATTCACATCGGCAGCGGAAGCGGCCAGCAGTTCACGCCCCCGCGCCGTGCCGATAGCCAGCACAGCCTTCGGCGCGTGTTCCTGCACCAGTTTGGAGAGCAGCGCGGCATACGGTTCGAGGCGGAAGCCCGCCAGCGTCGCATCTTCGCACACAACCACCTTGTTCGCGCCGTAAGCGGCGGCTTCGGCGGCCAGCGCAGCAGCTTTCTCACCGAAAATGAGCGCCGTCAGCGGCACATTCCAGCCAGCAGCGAGCGCCTTGCCCGCGCCGAGCGCCTCCCAACTGCTGCCGATGGCTTTCCCGTTGAATGTCTCGATCCAGACAAAGACCGCGCTCATAGTACCTTCTCCTCCAGCAGACGATCAACCAGCTTGACGGCCATCTCTTCAGGCGATCCTTCGATCATCTCCACCTTGCCCTCACGCGGGGGCAGGTTCATGAAACGGGCGACGTGGGTCTGCGCGGCGGGCAGCGTCACGCCCAGATCCGCCAGCGACCAGACCGGAATCACGGCCTTCGATGCCTTACGAATGCCGATGAACGACGGGTAGCGCGGCTCGTTGATGTCCTTCATCACGCTGATGACGGCGGGCAACGAACTGGTCACAACCTGCTTGCCCTGCTCCAGCAAGCGTTCTACCTTGATCGTCTTGGCAGCATAATCCACCGCGAGGATTTTGGAGACGTAGCTCAACATCGTCCAGCCCAGCTTACGGGCAGTCTGATAGATGTGCTGATCGGTTCCCACATCCACGCTCTCTTTGCCGAAGATGACCAGATCAACTGCGCCCACCTTCTGCACAGCGGCAGCGGCGGTGGTGGCATAGGCGAGACTGTCGCTGTTTTCCAGCGCCCCGTCCCACACGCGAACGGCTTCATCCAGTCCCATCGCCAGACTGTGCTTGAGCGACTCGTTGTGCATTTCCGCGCCAATGCTGATGACGGTGGTTTTGCCGCCCGCATTCTTGGCCTGCACAATGGCTTCTTCCAGCGCGTACTCGTCCCAAGGGTTCACAACCGTCGCAGCATCACCCCATGTGACGGCTCCGGCAGCCGAGACTTCGACCTTCGCAGTCGTGTCCGGCGTACTGCGTGTAAAAACGACAACATGCACGGTAATAACCTCCTCGTTTCGGACAAAACACCGTTTTTGCAGAAAGGCTGATTCTCATTCTACAGAAAAGCGTGCAAAAAATCGAATCTTCATTCGATTAATCGCACTTGTAACGTTTATTAACCTTCACAACTCAATCGAACTTATAAAAATTGTTCACAAAACTTGACATTGAAGGCTGCGTCATATCGTTAGTTATATTATTTTCCTACACTGAGCGTATCGGTTTTCATTCGCCATGAGGGAATATACTGATGAACAAGCGATTACGGTTATTACTCTGCATCGGCCTGCTGGTCGGGTTGGCTCTGCTGGTTACGCCTGCCAGCGCCCAGCGTTGTGAAGATTATGGAACCTGCACACCTGTCCCACCCCCGCCGATTATTGAAGTCCCGGCAGGGCCAGCCTTCGGTGGAGATGGCCGCCTGAACCCTGACCCGGCAGAATATTACTCGGTCTACTGCCGCAACAACGTGGTGGAACTCATCCGTGCTGTACCAGAGCCGAGTGCGCTGGTCGCCAGCATCCCAATTCAGCAATTGGTTTCGTTAGGCAACGGCGGTCACATCACCGTTAGCGGCGTAACTGCTACCAAGAATGGCGACACTATCTCGCTCAATGGCGGCGGCGGTAATGCAGGCACATCCGGCCCGAAGAACTTCAGCCTGTCCGAATGTTTAACGCGCAACGGCCCGCTGCCCCCTGCTCCGCCCCCCCCGCAACCCAACCCGCCCCCAGTCCCGACCGAACCCGCCGGGGATGAATCGTTGGGCGAAGTAGGTGCACCAGTGGCCTATTTCCTAAAATCTACTTCGATGGGCTGCTGCTGGTGGGCGCTGGTGCTG
>CAIVEA010000447.1 GCA_903904765.1 uncultured Chloroflexota bacterium | reverse complement strand
GGTCACGGCGCTGCTCAACAGCAACCCTGCGCCGAGGAACTGATTGAAGGCCGCAACGAACGCCGCGAATGCCCCGCTGCTCAGTCCTAGCGAAGGTTCGCCCGCCGCCGCGAACAGCACTAGCAGCGCCAGCACCGTGAACGCGGCGTTGAACACCAGCAGGCGGTTATTGATCTCGCGCACGCGCAGCGCCAGTCGCCGTTGGGTGCTGTACTCCCGCGCCCAGAACGCGAACGCCCGCGCCTCCACCCCCGCGATTCGCAGTTTGGCGATGCCCGTAATCAATTGCAGCACCAGCCCGGAAATGCGACCTTCGACATCGCTCAGGCCGCGCAGCGGGGCGGTCTGCATCGTGCTGACCGCGACGGTTGCCACCACCGCCACCAGCACCATTCCCGTCGCCAATAGCGCCAGCGGGGCGCTGATGAAGAACAACAACGCGAAGTTGAACAGTGAAAACACACCCGACAGGATGGACAGCGCCACCGAACCGGATATGGCATCCCGAATCGCGCCGATGCCCAGCGCACGGCTGCTCAGATCACCCGCCGTGTAAGCGCGGAAAAACGGCATGGGCAGTTTGAACAACCTGTCCCACACCGCCGCTTGCAACGTGGCATCTAGCCGGCTCTCGATGCGTAGAATGGCTACGCCGCGTGTGATTTGCAGCAGCGCCGCCGCAATCGCGCTACACACTAGCACAGCGGCCACCAGCGCCAGCAGCGAACGCTCGTTCAGCGGAATCACGGTGTTGAACAGCCAGCCCAGTGCCAGCGGCGGCAGGATGCCCAGCGCCCCGCCCGCCACACCCATCAGCAGCACCGTCCACAGATCGCGCCGCGCCCCGCGCAGTCCGAAGCGTAGCACCGACCACCACCCGCGCAGCGGCTCATCCGGCAGTGGCGAATAAAAGGTGTAAGCGCGGGGGGCAAGCGCCGCCGCCACCGCCGCTGTCAACGGTGTTTCAGACCGCGCCGACGGGTCATGCAGCACATAGCGCCCCGGCGACACGGGCAGCAGCGCCACCGGACGCTGATCTTCCGCGCCAAAAGCCAGCAGCGGGCCGTTATCCTGTTGCCACCAGTCGTCGCGTAGCGCCACTGATCGCACCCGCATCCGTGAAGCCTCCGCGATGCCCTCCAGCGTTTGCGCTTCGGCCTGCCCGTCCAGCGGGTCGGGGCGAGGGCGCACGTCAATACCCATCGCGCTGCCCACCAAACGGCAGGCGGTCACCAGCGGGTCTTCCAGCCCGTACTCCGCCAGCAGCGCCGCCGATTGGCGCGGTTGCAACACCGAAGCCAGCAGCGCAGAGGCATTCCGCAGCGCCGTCTGGTTGGCGGCGGCACGGGCACGCAACCGTTCGCGTTCAGCGCGTTCTTCGCGCTGGACGTTCCAGATAATCAGGTCGAGCGCCATGCGGTGAAAGTTATCCAGACAGTTGCGGGCGTAAGGCTGCACGAGGAACGTTTCGCTATCCAGCGCCAGCAAGCGCGACGGGCCAACGGCCTGCAACCACGTCTGCTCGGAGATCGGCAGAAAATCGTCCTCTCCCATCAGCGGCAGTTCTTCCCAGCCCATGAAACGCATAATCCCCAGCGGGGCGCTCACCCACAGCAGCCCCCGGCGCGGTCTGGCAATCGCTCCGGCTTTCAGGGTTAACTCGTGCCCCGCCTCCAGCGCCTCGAAGCTCCGCGCAGGCAGCGCCAGATACTGCGCCAGCCCGGACGACAGCCCTTCCGCCCACTGACGCACCAGATCGGCGGCTTCGGCGGCGGTTTCGGGGTCAAGCGCGAAAGCTTCCAGCATCAGCCACGTCAGCGGCTGCAATTCCGTACCTGCAAAGCCCACTGCCACCAGCCCTACCTCGCGCCCGTAGCCCTTCAGGTTCATACCGAACAGGGCGCTGCCCGCTTCGGCGCGGAACACATGCCGCCGCGCACCATCCGGGCGACCCTCTACGTCCAACCGCACCGCGAACACATCCACTGTGCCGGACACGATCAGCCACACGCGCTCCGGCTCATCCAGCATGAACGGCTTATGGCTGCCCACACTGACGCGCCCGCCGGCCTGTTCGGGCAAGCGCATCAGCAGCAGCGAGTCCATCGCGCTCATGCTTGCACCTCGCGCAGGGCAGCACGCACGCTCTCCGAAACATCTGCCGACACCAACTGTTGATACAGCCCCGGCAGTCGGCGCAATTCGTCGTGCGTGCCGCGCTGCACCACCTTGCCGCCCTCCAGCACAATAATCTCGTCCGCGTCGCGGATGGTGCTCAGGCGGTGCGCCACGATCAGGCAGGTGCAACCGCGTCGCCGCAAATGGTCGTCAATGTGGCGTTCGGTCAGGGTATCCAGCGCACTGGTAGCCTCGTCCAGAATCAGAATAGTCGGGTTACTCACCAGCGCCCGCGCAATTTCCAACCGCTGCCGCTGACCACCGCTGAAGTTGCGCCCACCTTCTTCGATGCGGTGTTCGTAGCCTTCGGTACGATCCAGCACGTCATCATGAATCGCCGCGTCTTTAGTCGCCCGCAGGATGCTGGTTTCCGGCAGGGTGTGATCCCATAGCGTCAGGTTGTCGCGCACGCTGCCCTCAAACAGGAAGATGTCTTGATCCACCATCGCTAGCGAATTATTCAGCAGAGCACGGGGAATCTGGTCGCGGCGCTGTCCGTCAAACAGGATTTCGCCCGACCACGCCGGATACAGCCCCGCCACCAGCCGCGCAATCGTGGATTTGCCGCTGCCCGAACCGCCCACCAGCGCCACCCGCGTCCCCGGTTTCAGCGTCAGATCAAGATTCTCGATCAACGGTGGCGCAAGCGGACTGTAGCCAAACGTCACCCCGCGCAATTCTACCTGCCCCTTCAGCCGCGCCCCATCATCCACCAGATCATCCGATGGTGGTTCGTCCAGCGTCAGCAGCGGGTCAATCTCATAACGCAGCACATCATCCAGCCGATTCAGGTCGCCTTCCACTTCTTGCAGCCGCCCGCCCAGCACCACCAGTTGATTGACTGGATCGAGGAAACTCAACATCAGGCTGTAAAAGGCCACCAGCATACCGGGCGTGAGAGTCCCCTGCATGATTTGCAACCCGCCGATGCCGAACACCGCCGCCGTATTCAGCGCGGAGAGCAGCGGCGGCACAACGGCGAGGATTTGCGTCAGCCGCCCCAATCCCTGCTGCGCGTTCAACATCTTGGCCTGATAGCCCGCCCAGCGGGCGAACGCATCCGCCTCCGCGCCCGTCGCCTTCAGCGTTTCCACGCTCTGCAAGCTGTTCATGGCGGTGGCGACCATCTTGCCGCGATCTTGCATCATCCGCAGGTTCATATCCACCCGCCGCCGCGACACCGCCCGCAGCGCCAGCGCGTTCAGCAGCGCCATACCCACGCTCAACAGGCTCAAAACCGGACTATAAAGTGCCATCAGCAGCGCGAAGAACACGATCAAAATCAGGTTGAGCAGCGTGGTCGCCAGTTCTTCCGACACCGCCCGCGCCACGCGGTCATTCGCGCCCACGCGGTAGCCAATTTCGCCGCCGTAGCGTTGCGTGAAAAAGCCCATCGGCAACCGCAACACATGCCACAAAAATTGTGCGGAACTGCTCAACGCCAGCCGCATTTCTAGCCGCATCAAATAGGTTTGCTGCAAATAGGTGAGCGCCGCCCGCACCAGCGCCGTCAGCGCCATCACCAGCAGCAGACCGGGCAGCCAGTCGGCGCGGCCTGCCAGCAGAATATCGTCCAACAGCACGCGGGTGAAAGCAGGCACAACCAGACCGGGAATGATGAGCGCCACACTCGCCAGTAGCACGAACAGCAGCGCACCCCACGCCCCACCCAGCCGCCGCGCCAGCGCCGCAATCACCCATTGGCGCTCGCCAGACCGGACAAACTCCGCCCCCGGTTGCAATTCCAGTGCCACGCCCGTGAAGGACTGGTCAAACTCGGTTTCGCTCACGGTGCGCGGCCCGTAAGCCGGGTCATTCAAATACACCCGCCCGCGCCCGAAGCCTTCCAGCACCACGAAATGATCGAAGTTCCAGTGGATGATGAGGGGCAATTTCAGGTCGCGCAGCCCCTTCGGTTCGGATTTGTACCCGTGCGCCTCCAGCCCGTAGCGCCGTGCCGCCCGCAGGATGTTCCCGCCGGTAGCGCCATCCCGCGAAACGCCACACTGCGCCCGCAGTTCTTCCAGCGGCACGATACGCCCGAAGTAGCCCAAGACGCTGCCGAGGCAGGCCGCACCACATTCCAGCGCCTCCATCTGCAACACGGTCGGCGTATGCACACGGGTCATGACGCGCCATCCAGCAGGAAATCAATCGGGTGACGCTGTTGTACGATGATTTGTGCGGAACAGGGCATCCCGTCTAGCAATGTGAACGAGTCCGGGGGAATAGGCTTCGACCAGCGATAGCCCGCAGCTTGATCGGCAGCACCGCCCGCCCGTTCCAGATCGAGCCGCGCCTCCACCAGATCGCCGCTTGCCAGCAGGCGGTCTACCCGCGCCGGATCACCAACCACCGCCAGCAGATCATCGCGCAGCACGGGCAAACGCTCCACATTGACCACGCGCCCGACCAGTGTCCCCCCTTCGGCAGACAGACCAAAGGGCAACACCTGTACCGCTGCGCCCATCGGGATAGCCTGTGTCCCCGGCGGGGCGAACACCACCACACTGAACGCATCGCCATCCGGCAAGCGTTTCAGGACGCAATAGGCAGCGGAGGTTTGCACTGGAATTTCGCCGAGTAGCGCCACCGCCGCAGCCAGCGTCAGCAACGCCAGCAGGGCGATCAACGCAAACCAGCCTTTAGGAGTTGTCACCTGCAATAGCTGATCGAGCTGTTCCGGTGACGAAAGTCGTTCGAGCGCCGTTTCACGAAAGATGGGGGCGGTTTCAGGCTGCATTTCGGTTCGTCTATCGTTGATGTTAAGGCAACTCTAGCACCGAGACCTTATTTTGCAAAACAGGGGAAGTGCCCTCACCCCTGTCCCCCTTTCAAGGG
>CAIVEA010000446.1 GCA_903904765.1 uncultured Chloroflexota bacterium | reverse complement strand
GCGATCTGCCCCCCGATCATCTGGAAGCCGTCAAGTTGTACGTGTGTGCGCTACTGAATAGCTTTGTGTTGGATTCAGTGATACGCTACAAAATCACTACCACGCTCAATATGTTCTATCTGGAAACGCTGCCGCTGCCGCGCTTGCAGCCGGGGGATGCCCGCTTTGATCGGCTGGTGGGGCTGGCGGCGCGGCTGGTGTGCGTCTCCCCCGCGTTTGATGGGCTGTGGGCGGCAGTAACCCCACCCCTAACCCCTCCCCACAGCGGTGGAGAGGGGAAGGAAGAGTCCCGGCAGGGGCTACGGGATGCGCTGGACGCGCAGGTGGCGCGGCTTTACGGCCTCACCCGTGAGGACTACGCCCACATCCTCAGCACCTTCCCGCTGGTGTTCCCCCCCACGCCGGAGGGCGAAGCGCGGCGGGCGGCGGCGCTGGCCGCCTTCGACGCAGAAACCTCACCCCCGGCCCCCTCTCCGTAGCGCGGAGTACCGCTGGAGAGGAGAGAAAGAGGTGTGTCTTACTTCCCCTCTCCAAAGCTGTACTCAGCACGGAGAGGGGATAAGAGGGGTGAGGTTCTTTAGGGTTTCTTCTACCCCAGCACCTGATACGCGAACGCCAGCCGCTTCTCCATCAGGCTAATCTGTTCCTCGCTGGCGCGGGAGCCATGCCCCGCCTCGAACCAGTGAATCTGGATCGGCTTGCCCAGCGCCTTCAGCCGTTCTTCGTACAGCCGCATCTGGCGCGGCGGGCAGCGCGTGTCGTTGGAGCCTTGCAGCACCATCACCGGGGCGCGCACCGCTTCGGCATAGGTGATCGGGGAAGCCGCCCGCGTCAGTTCCGGCGTTTCGTCCGGTGTGCCGCCGAACAGCGCCCGCTGATACCCGCGCAGCGTTTCGGCCTGATCTTCGTACATCGTCGCCCAGTCCGCGATGGCGATTTCCGCGATGCCGCCCGCCCACAGTGTCGGCGCTTTGCCCACCGATTGCAGCGTCAGATAACCGCCGTAGGATGCGCCGTTCTTAATCACCGAGTCCGGCATAGCGATCTTGTTTTCCACCGCCCAGTGATAGGCTGCCGCCACATCCTCGACTTCGTAGTTGCCCAGATTGTGCCACAGCGATTTCTCGAAATCCTTGCCGAAGCTGGTCGAACCGTGATAGTTGATGGTCATGAAGGCGATGCCGTGTTCCAGCCACGTTTGCGCCTCGGCATCATACATCTCTGGAATCGCCCACGTCGGGCCGCCATGCGTGTGCAGGATCATCGGGAACGGGCCTTCGCCTTCCGGCGTAGCCACCCAGCCCTGTACCGTCTGGTTCAGCGCCCCGGTGAAGCTGACCGAACGCCAGCGCCGTCCGGCAGGGACAGCGCCCGCCGCGATCAATTCACGCTTGAATGCGCCCGTCTTTGCGTCCAGCGTCACGAGGCGGGCAGGGCTGGTCGAATCTTCCAGCGTTACCAGCAGGTCGCCTTCCGGCGTGAAATCGCCGCCGAAGAAGCCGCCAATTACCCCCGAAGGATGCTGGAGGGCGCTGGCGCTGCCGCTTGCCACATCGTAACTAAACACTTTCTGGATGGCCTGATAGAACTGCGACAGGATGATGCTTTTGG
>CAIVEA010000445.1 GCA_903904765.1 uncultured Chloroflexota bacterium | reverse complement strand
CTGGTGGATTGGCGCTCTGTGCTGGGTAATGTGTTGCTGCAAGTGGAGTTGCGCGGGATGCAACCGAAGCAGTATGAAGCGGAGGCACATAAACTGTTGAAGTCGGTCGGTTTGGAAGGTTTTGAAGATCGTCACCCCTTCGAGTTGTCCGGCGGGATGCAGCAACGCACCTCGATCTGTCGGGCGCTGGTTCACAATCCGCCGCTGCTCTTGATGGATGAACCTTTTGGGGCGCTAGATGCGCTCACCCGTGAACAGATTCGCGTGGACATTGAACGGCTGTGGATGCAGACGAAAAAGACGGTGCTGTTTGTGACTCACAGTATTGCCGAGTCCATTCAGCTTTCGGATCGTGTCGTGGTGATGGGGCCGCGCCCCGGCTATATCGAAAAGATTTTGACGATTGATCTCCCCCGTCCGCGACTGGTGAGTATGCGCGAATCGTCCAAGTATCTACAATACCAGCACGAAATCACGGACATCTTCTTTGCACGGGGTGTATTGACCAACTAACATGTGTTGGTCGCATAGCGAATTATTCACCTCTGTGTAGGGAGGCAACATATGAAACCGCATGTACTCGTTGCGGCGGACGCATTCACCGACGCTCATATCAATCGTATACAGGACGCTTTGGAGGGGTGGGGTACCGGGGTACGTATCGCTGAAGAATCGCCCGAGAAGGCGTATCGCGCTGCTTTGCAAACGGCTGAAATCGTCATCGGATGGCCGGAAGCTGCGTGGGTTGCTGCTGCACCGATCAAGTATCTCCAACTGCCGAGCGTGGGCTATGATGGTTATGTTGGGCAAGGCTTAGAGGATAAAGCGGATTTCGTGCTGTGTAATGCGACGGGCGTGATGGGTAAGCAGATCGCAGAGCATGTGGCCGGGATGGTGTTTGCGCTTACGCGGCGCATCGGTCAGCACGTGCGCGATCAACAGGTGGGGGTGTGGCGGCAGGCTGCGCCCTATGGCGAGATTAATGGCACGACTCTGTGTGTGGTGGGCTTGGGGGATATTGGTACGGAAATCGTGCGCTGGGGGCTGTCGGCGGGTATGCGGGTGATTGGTGTTCGCAAGGATGTCAGCAAAGGGCATTCACTGGTCGAAAAAGTCTATTCAATCGGGGAATTGAAAACGGCTGTCGCACAGGCCGATCATGTGGTTTCCATTTTGCCGGGTGGTGCTGAAACCGCGCAGTTGTACGATGCGGACGTGTTCGCGCATTTCAAACCGGGTGCGACCTTCTACAATGTCGGGCGCGGGCGTTCGGTGGATGAGGCGGCGCTCATTGCGGCGCTTCAGTCGGGGCATCTGGCAGGCGCTGGATTGGATGTGTTCCAGCAAGAACCGCTGCCTGCCAGCAGCCCATTCTGGCAGATGAACAATGTCATCATCACGCCGCATGTGGCAGGCCGTTCGGTGCGGGAGTTTGACCGGATGTGCGATCTGTTCGTGAGTAATCTGGCGGCTTACCGGCAGGGCGAACGCCTGCGGAATGCAGTGCTGGCACGATAGGATAGAAGTGTGCAGGGCGGCTTTGTGTTGTGCCGCCCTACGATAGACCTTGAAGTTACTGAATCTGATAGATGGTGGTTGTGCCGCTGATCTCGTTGGCAACTACAAGTAGATTAGCGCCATTCGGGCTATCTGCCGCCGGGATAAACAGCAGCCCTTCGGGACCCAGATCGCCCGCAGTACCCGCTTCAGTATCCCCGCTGAAATCGCGGTTGTTGGCGTAAGTCACAAAAGTTACAGCCGCTGGATCGGTGATATCATAGACCATCACGCCGCCGATGCGTTCCAATCCAATGAAAGCGTAGGTGCGTTCGTTGATCACGCCCAGCGCCAAACCTTCCGGTTCCGGCCCCTTATTGTCGCTGCGACCATCAAAATCGCCGTTCTTCGTGTGACTGCTATTGAAGTCTTCCGGGTAGAGTTCGGCAGTGATTTTCTCAAGGTCGGCACCACTGTCATAGACTTGCTTTCCATCAGGAGTCCAGATCGAGAAGGAGCGCCCACCGGGGATATATATCTGGTCTAAGTCACCGTCACTATCGGTGTCCCCAATTGAGGTGAGTACGGTCAGGCCGAGGATAGCATCTTCCTTTAGTAGCGCATCCACACCGGTGAAGGCAGAGTCAATCGCTGTCTCGCCCAGTTCACCTTCCTCGCTATACCCATCATAATCGCGGGTGTCGCCTTCGTTGGCAGTGACCATATAGGTTTGATCGCCAGCAGTATAAGCAGCGATGCCATCTGGTTCATATAAACCGAAGATCGGCCAATTAGTGATGTTGATTTTGCCGTCATCCTTGCCTGCATCCAGTTCGTTACCCGGCAGACTGTAGTCTTTATAGCCGAACGGGATCACTGCGCTGACCGTACCTGAAGTAAGGTCTATTACGCCCATCGCATTGTTTTCCTGAAGCGTCACATACGCGGTGCTGCTATCCTGCGAGACCGCGATATATTCAGGTTCCATATCCTGTGCGGGGGTTGCATTGGGGCCATACACGCGCACCGCAGCATCCAACATCACGCCCTCAAAGGTCACGGTTTGAACCGTTGCAGTTTCCACACCTGCACTGATGTCAATGATGCTGATGCTACCTACAGGGTCTACTGTGTAGTCATCGCTCGGTTCACCTTCATCGGCTGTCAGCACTTTCTTGCCATCCGGTGTGAAAGTGACCATATCGGGCAGCGCCCCCACGACAACACTGTTCAGGAAAGTGCCATCCGACTTGTAAAACCCGACTACACCGGGTTCTTGCTTGGGATCGGATTCGATCGCCACCGCCACAATACTATTGTAGACCGCCACGCTGTTCGGTGATGCGCCGATGGCAGTGACATCAATCTGCCCTTTCAGGATGAGCGTGGTGGGGTCACTCACATCCAGAATGTCAATCGTCTCGCTGTCACCATTGACCACGAAAACCAATTTGCCAACCGGATCGTAGGCAGCGATTTCTGAAGCGCCCTCTTCAAAAGCACCATGTGCGTATGTGCCGAGGACACTCAACTGGAGTGTATCCTGTGCCACAGCAGGAGCTGTCAGTAGGACGATGCTGAGGAGTAGGAATAGAACCACAATCTTCTTCATATATTCTCCCGTTCAAATTGGATAAAACGATATCACCCACTGCCAATTTTCAGAGGAGAGCGTTAATGCATTGGGGGGCTTTTTATAATCGCCAATTAAGTACAAGTTAAGAATCGATCATGTTTAGCGTAATAACTGTCACGGCTCTTGTTATGTGGGAGAAAGGCAATGTAGGTTGTTTAAACCCATGTCCTCAAATGCGAAACTTGGATGAATATGGCGTTAAATTTCATCGTGAGGATAAGGCTGTGTTCTTAAAAAGGATTTCACTCCCATTTGATATACCCCTGTTACATTAACTTTCATCGTCCCGCTGGTAGGCGCTGGCTTTCGCCGAAAGTATGGGGTACATCCAATGCTCGAAGTCAAAGATTTGCAGGTCATATATCCCAACGGGAACGAGGCTCTGAAGTCCATTTCTTTGCAGGCTTCCGCCGGTGAAATTGTGGCGATTATTGGACGTTCCGGCGCGGGCAAATCCACCCTGTTGCGTTGTATCAACGGGCTTCAAGCCGCTTCAAGTGGCCGGGTATTGTTGGATGGTGATGATATTACGGCGATGTCTGCCAGCCAGATTCGTAAAGCGCGTCGCCATATTGGTTTCATCTGGCAGGAATACAATCTAGTGGATCGGTTGCCGGTTATCACAAATGTGTTGACCGGACGGTTAGGGTATAACACGGGTATTGGCAGTTTCGTGGGCTATTTCAGCCGCGAGCATCGTGAGCTTGCGTTCAAGAGCCTTGAACGGGTGAACATGCTGCACCGTGCCACCTTCCGTGCTGATCGGCTGTCGGGTGGCGAGAAACAGCGGGTTTCGATTGCCAGAGCTATTGCTCAGCAGCCCAAAATCTTGTTGGCAGATGAACCCGTTGCCAGTCTTGATCCCGAACTCTCGCAGCAGGTGATGGCCGATTTAGCACGGGTTGCGCGTGAAGTCGGTGTACTCACGCTGATTAACATTCATCATGTGGAACTTGCCAAAGAATACTGTGACCGGATTGTGGGCATCGCGCAGGGTGTGGTGGTTTACGATGGCGTGCCGAATGGTTTGACCCCCGCGATACTGGATCGCATCTATCGTTTTGATAAGCATGTTCATCCCCTAGCCGAGTCTCCATCTCAGAGTATGGGTTGGCAGGGCGTAATTCCTAATCAGGCTGTGGGGGGCGTTCAATAATGACCACCCCCGGACATCTGCTGCCCCCTGCTCCCGTAAACCCGGAAGTCGTTCGTGAGAAATTGCTGCGTCCATTCCCCTCGATTACGCCGCGTGGACTGCTGCTGGTGGTAGTTCTGCTAGGCATTTTGGCATGGAGTTGGAATGCATCCCGCCCGAGCGAAATTAACCGCGTTCGTGGCGTGTTCGACGCGCTCGGCGCGATGGGGGATTTGGTTTCACGCATGTTCCCGCCTGAATTTGAACTGATGCGCGGAACGAAAGTGACTTACAACGTTTTGGGTGCTGAGGTAGAGTTAGGCTGGCCAGTCGTGGTCTCCAGTGTAATTGAAACTGTGCAGATGGCGGTGATCGGCACGGTTGGTGCGGTGCTGGTCTCCATACCCATCAGCCTGTTGGCGGCGCGTAATGTGTCGCCGCATCCGGTGATTTACCAGACTATACGCTTTATCCTGAATTTCCTGCGCTCTATCCCCGAATTGGTCTATGCACTGTTGTTTGTGGCAGCAGTGGGACTTGGTCCATTCACAGGTGTTCTCGCGCTCGTATTCAGCACGATTGGCTCACTTTCCCGCTTGTATGCGGAAGCCATCGAGCAGATTGACCCTCAACAGGTGCTGGCTGTTCGTGCTACGGGTTCTAATGGCATTCAGGTATTCATCTACGGTGTTATTCCGCAGGCGCTCCCGCTGCTGATTTCGTACTCCATCGTGTACTTCGAGCATAACGTCCGTAGCGCCACCATCCTCGGTTATGTTGGGGCAGGCGGCGTGGGGTACAAGCTGTTCGAGTATATGGGGACTAGCGCCTACCAAAAGCTGATGGGGACGGCTCTGGTACTGGTGATTGCCGTCACCATCATTGATCGTTTTAGCAACTATCTGCGTCAGCGGTTTATATAACTGCGGGCGCAGAGGATGCACTCGTTATTGAAAAGCAAATCAGGAGATGCTGAATGAAGAAGTTGAGCTTGGTTTTGCTGGCGTTGGTGATCGCTACTCTGTTGAGCGTAGGTTTGGTTTCGGCTCAGGAAGCCACGCCGGAACCTGTGGATCGCACCGGTTGGCCGGAGACGTTTATCGTTGGTGTATACCCGGGCGATAATGTTGAAAAGGCGATCGCTGTGGTTGAGCCACTGCGTGCCTATCTGGAAACGACTCTCGGTGTACGCACGGTCATCATCACCGGCACCAGCTACAATGCCGTAATCGAAGCGATGCGTGCTGGCCGTGCCGATGCGTTTGAAGTGGGGCCATTCTCGTATACGCTGGCCGCGCAGGTTGCTAATGCCGAAGCGATTGCCGTCGGCAATTACAGCACCACCGTGAATCTGGATGTCGTCCCCGGCTACTACAGCTTGATGTTCACCAAGAAGGGTTCGGGCATCAAGTCGATCGCTGATCTTCAAGGACAGACGTTTGCTTACACAGACCCTGCTTCGACCAGCGGTTATCTGGTTCCTGCAACGGATATCATGACTGCTCAGGGTTTCGACTCGAAGGATCAACTGGACACGTTCTTCACAGCGACTTTCGCAGGCAACCACCCGGCGGCGGTTCTGGCGGTTGCCAATGGCACGACTGTGGCTGGCGCGACCTTCGATGACAATCTGGTAGATCAATTCAAGGAAGCGGGTCTGAAGATTTGCGGCATCACCAGCGAAGACAAGTCGCAGAATCCGTTCCACTCGGCGATGACCGAAGAACAGATCATGAAGATTTACGATGAATGCCCTGAAGGTGACATCGCCGTCTTCCATCAGTCGCCGCTGATCCCCCAGACCCCGTTCGCGGTCAGTGCCAACCTGCCCCAGACCTTCAAGGATGCGGTCAAGGCTGCCCTGCTGAACATCGCCAACGATCAGGCCACTGTGGATAGCATCACCCGTTTCTACATGGATCCGACCACTGTCGACTCGAGCTTGGAAAGCATTGATGCGCTGTACAACCCGCTGCGCGTCATCGCCGAAAAGCTGGATTTGGACCTGACCAAACGCTAAGCATCATCAATAGCGACGAGTGAAAAAGATGGGGGAGCGTTATCATCACGCTCCCCTTCATTCTACATTGTGCTTCCTGTGAAGGATATTGTTTGATGAATGCCCTCCAGCCTCATGATTTGTCTATTTTGACTCATGCTCCATCTGACAGGGTTAAACAACTGGCTGATGATATCATCCCTGAACTGGGGTTAGTTACCGTGTTGGAAAACCGAACAGGGTTGGTCATGCTTCCTTATACCGATAGCGCACAGGGGGCACGGTTTCATCTGGGCGAGGTGTTGGTAGCAGAAGCGTGGGTGCGGCTGGAGAATGGAATCGAAGGATATGCAGCGGTTGTGGGGCGCGATTTGTTACAGGCTTTGGCGATTGCTTTGTTGGATGGGGCATTGCGTGCGGATATTGCGAAGGAGTGCATTCAGGAATTTATTCGCGCTCAACAGGCCGCACAGCAGCAAGCGGATGATGAACTTCTGCGGCAGGTGGAAGCAACCCGCATCGAAATGGAGACGTTCTGATGGCTGTACCAGCTTACACCCCATCGGAAGCGCAGGCGCGTGAAACCTTTTTGGCGCTGATGTGGTCTTTGAGCTATCCGGGGCGCATATATACGCTGCCTGCGAATGGTCATGGTCTGCTGCCATTCATTGGCATGACTTTGCTCGATCTAGAAAGTAGCTATTTCACGCCAGATGCGGGTCTCGCCCAAACTCTCGCACAAACCGGTGCCCGCACACAACCCGCAGCGAAAGCGGCCTATCATTTTTATCCCGCATTTACCTCATTACATCTTGGTGCGCTCAGCCAATCTAGCAGCGGAACTCTGCTGTACCCTGATGAATCTGCCACGGTGGTGATCGGATGTCAGATCGGGAACGGGGTAACGTATATCCTCAGCGGGCCGGGTATTGTGGGACAGCGGACGATTTGCTTAGGCGGTATACCCGCTGAATTCTGGTCGCTACGGGCTGCGGCTTGCCGCTATCCCTTAGGCTGGGATGTGTATTTTGTAGACGGTCAGCAGATTATCGGGTTGCCGCGCAGTGTCACTGTGAAACCGGGCGATAGCGAAGGATAGAATTCAGATATGTATGTAGCAGCCCGCGGTGGCGAAGATGCCATACAACATGCTGAGCAGTTCTATCAGGCTATGCTTGGCAAATTGACCCCCGAAACCATTCGCCTCATCCAAAAACAGCTTCCTTTCCTGCTCGATAAAGTGATGGGTGAAGGATCACTGTATTCACCGGAATTGGCAGCATTGGCACTGGCGCAGACGGGTGGCGATGTGTACGAGGCGGTCTTGCTGCTGCGAGCCTATCGTTCTACTCAACCGCGTCTGGCCTATGCTGAACCGGTCACTGCTGGGGATGTATTGACCGTTCGCCGTATTTCTGCCGCATTCAAGGATATTCCCGGTGGACAGGTGCTTGGCCCAACGTTGGATTACAGTCACCGTTTGCTGCGGCTGGATGTGCTGGATGGCATCCGCGAAGATGATGTGCCGCATGCGCCGCAAGCCGAGGCTCCTGCGCCGCCAACGTATCCCGCTGTCGCCGATTGGCAACGATCTCAGGGGTTGTTACCCATGCTGGATGCTGACCGAACGGAAGCGGCAAGCATGTCGGTACCATCGGTGGCCGGTGGCCGAGGCATGCGAGTCGCTATCCGGGCCCGGCATGAGGCGCGCGCACAGTTGGGGACGGCGGGATTGGAGAAGCGGGTG
>CAIVEA010000444.1 GCA_903904765.1 uncultured Chloroflexota bacterium | reverse complement strand
AGATAGATCCGACCGAAACTTCACCCATCGATTTGCCCAAGTGGCCCATCCCCAGATCAGCGGGAAGCGCGACAGTCGGATCGGCGAATCGTGTCTCCATTCGTCCCGTCCAAGTAGCGATACTCCGCTGATGGAACCTACATCGAGACTATGAGCGTAGCGGGTGAGAAGACACCGAGCCATCTCAAGGAACTCAGGGGTCGGTATGCAGTCATCTTCGAGAATGACTTCACGTTGCTGGGGCGTGTGCTGGGCAACCTCGTCAAGAACGCGCTGGAAGCAAGCACCCCCGGCCAGACGGTTACCCTCTTGTGCCTGCAAGAAGATGATCGGGTGGCCTTTCATGTGCATAATGTCACGGTCATCCCGCGCCATGTGCAGCAGCAATTGTTCCAGCGGTCATTTTCCACCAAAGGCAACGGACGCGGGCTGGGGACGTATAGCATTAAGCTACTCTCGGAACGCTACCTGAAAGGCGAAGTCTCGTTCACCAGTTCACCCTCTCATGGGACGACGTTCACCGTGCGCTTTCCGCTGGACGCGGGGATAACGCCAGCGCCGCAGGCAGAGTAACATGCACACGGGTTCCCTGCCCCACCCGGCTTTGAATCTGGATACTGCCGCCGTGTAGTTCGATCACCAGTCGGGCGATATACAACCCCAATCCGAACCCGGATGTTGAATGGGCGTTATCATGCCGCCAGAAGGGTTCAAACACCTTCGGCAAATCATCCTCCGAAATACCCGCGCCCGTATCCGCCACATCCAGCCACACCTGCCCGCTAACTAGGCCGGCGGCCACAGTCACTGACCCTTCGGGCGGTGTGAAACGCATGGCGTTATCCAGCAAATGCTCGAAACTTTCGACAAGAAAGTCCCGGTTGCCCATCATCCATGGGATATCGTCCGGCACGGTGTAGTGCAGGTGCGGCGTATCGCCGTAGCGATCCTGAATGTGCAGACAACTCTCGGATAGAATCTCGTTGAGATTGACCGGAGTACGCAGCATCTCGCCGCTGCCTTCCACCTTCACCAGCATCAATAGGCTATCCAGCAAGCGTGTGATGCGCTTGATTTGAAACTCAATCTGTTCAACTTTGAGCGTGCGGACCTCGGGTCGCTCGGTGCGGTTCATCAAATAGGCCGCTGAACTGATGATGGACAGCGGAGTGCGGAACTCGTGCGCCACATCACGGACGAAGCGCGTGAGCATCCGTGTGCGTTCGATTTGCAACCTCAGTTCAATCTGGCGCTGTTCGGCCTGCTTGCGTTCGGTCACATCGCGGGCAATCACATAAGCATTCAGATACGTTCCATCCGGCGCATAGTTGAAGCGAACATGATCTTCGCGCCAGAAATAGTGTCCATCCACATGCTGCACACGGTACAAATACACCAGATTCGGCTGTTTAGCGGCAGTTGCCGCCGAAACCAGATGGGCAGTCTTTTCCACGTCATCGGGATGAATATACGACCACCCAACCTCCGGCGACATCCCGATGGTCTCACCCACTTGGCGACCATGCTGAAGATCATAAGCAGGCGAAGCATACGTGACCACCTGTGTCACACCATCAATCACCACAATGCCATCCGATGTGTTCTCGGCGATCAGACGGAACTTCTCCTCGTTCTCGCGCAGCGCATCTTCCAACCGCTTGCGTTCGCTAATGTCCCGCGAGAGTACATAGATCGTTTTGAAGGTTCCATTTTCTTCATACAACAGAGTCAGATAATCCTCTCGCCAGAAAATGTGTCCATCACGATGAATGGCACGGTACTGCAAGGTGAGCGTCTTTTCGCCCTGTGTAACAGCTTCGTCAATGCGCCGGATCACGTCCGCACGATCTCGTGGATCAATCACCTTACCCACATCTTCCAGCGATTGCCCCAACGCCTCGCCGACATTCCAGCCGAACATGGCTTCAAAGGCGGGGGAAGCATAACTGATTTGTCCACTCCCGTCCCAGACGGCGATGCCATCCGAGGTGTTCTCGGCGATCAGCCGGAACTTCTCCTCGCTCTCGCGCAGCGCCCTCTCCCGATCCATACGTTCGGTGATGTCGCGGGCAGAAGCGTACAGCAGATCACCAAACGGATTCACCCGCCATTCGATGAACCGGTACGAGCCATCAGCAATACGATAGCGGTTGACGAACCCGATCACCGGCTGCTGTGCAATCAGAACATCCAACGCTTTCATTGCTGCCACACCATCTTCTGGATGGACAAAATCCATAAATGGACGGCCTTCAATCTGCTCCACCGGCAGGCCGAGCAGTTGTTCCCATGCCCGGTTGACTTTCACAAAGTAGCCTTCGGTATTAACGATGCACAGCATATCCGCTGTAACGTTGAAGAACCGATCTAGCTCCTCATATTTACGCGCCAGTTCCGCTTCCAGCCGCTTGCGTTCGCTGACATCGCGCACAAAGCACTGGACATGCAGCGGTTGCCCGTCCAGATCGCGCACCACCTGTACATTCACCTCGGAGGTGAACAGGCTGCCATCCTTGCGAACCGCCACGCGCTCAAACAGTGGCAGTTCACCCCTCTCCAGCATAATCTGGAAGTTTTGACGGGATATTGGGCGTATTTCGGGCTGAACCAGATCGAACAAGGTCATCCCGGCAAATTCTTGGCGCGAGTAGCCAAACATTTCGATACTGCGGTGATTGACCTGCAAAAATCGTCCGGTCATATCGAGGATGAACAGCGCATCTTTGGATTGCTCGAATAGCAACTGATAGCGCCGTTCCGCCACCCGCTTATCAGTAGTGTCTACGATAATGGAATGTATAAAGCGCCCTTCGGGCATATCCATTGGGCTGGCGTAAATATCCACATCGCGGATTTTGCCGTTGGCGAGGCGGTGGCGGGCGCTGAAGGTCATGTGTTCCCCCTCCAGCACCTTTTCTACGATGTCGCTAATCATCTCCAGCGGCATGATGATGATTTCCCGCAAAGGCATGGCCTTCAACTGCTCAAGGGTATAGCCGCAGTAATCCAGCAACGCCTGATTCGCATCTGCAATACGACCAGTACGCGGATCAACCAGCACTATCAACGCGCTCTCGTTTTTCAAGTAGCGGCGGTAGTGGGTTTCGCGCTCCAGCAACGTCTTTTCAGCATCTATACGATTGGTGACATCATTCAGAACGCCCACAAAATGCGT
>CAIVEA010000443.1 GCA_903904765.1 uncultured Chloroflexota bacterium | reverse complement strand
GTCGCCGGAGCGAACAGCATAGGTCGTCCCACCCGCAGGTACTTCCGGCGCGGTTGTCGGCTCAGTGGGGGCGGTAACGTTCGGCTGTTCCACACCGCAATCCGGGATGGTCAATTCCTGACCGGGTTGAATGATGTCGCCGTTCAGCCCCGGATTGGCATTGCGAATGTCCGCGACGGTGGTGTTATTCCGCACCGCGATTCGGAACAGCGTATCGCCACTCTGAACTGTATAGGTGCAACCGGGCGCGGAGCTGTCGGTGGAGGTGGTGCTATTGCCAGCAGCGGGTGTAGCCTCGGTGCTGGGTTCGCCCAGCGCCGTCGGTGTAATCAAACCGGACGGCGTGGCGGATACTGACCCTAACGGGATGATCGCTTCCTGCGTGACCGGCCCTAACGGGCTGGACGGCGTGACGAATTGTGTCTCCTGCGTGGGCGTGGCTAGATCAGGCGCAGGCACAGCGCCCACGTCTGTCGCCGTCGGCGGGATTTCGCGGGTGGGCGAAATGATGGTGATGGCGACTTCAAAAGTCGGCGTGGCATCCACGCTGGTCAATCCGCCGCCGCTGCCTGCGTCCACTGTAGGCTGGGGAAGGGCAGGTGGTTGGGTAGGCTCAAGCGGCACTTCCGTGCTGGTCGCCACCGGATTCGCTTCCGCGCTCACTGGAGTGCTGGTGCTATCTAGCGGCAGCGGTTCGGGCGTGGGGGCATTTTGCGCCCCATCCAGCGGCACAATCGTCACACTCACCGGCTGAAAAGCATCCCCCGCCTGCTGGAAACAGCCTGTTAGCAGGATGCTCAAAGGCCATAGCAAAAAGAACAAAACCACAGTCCGACGATTCATGGGGTCACATCCTCGCTTCACGACCCGCTTGCAGATCATGTATGAGGATACACCGAAGGGAGAAGATAGGCAAAGCGTCAGCCCGCCAGCAAGCGCAAATTCCCTTCTGGATGCACACTCAAATCAAACACAATGGTTCTCTTGGAAAGCGCGGCGGGACGGCTTATAGTTGATTCAACTCCGCAGGCGCGATGGTTTCAGGGTGGTCACATGCGCGGGTTCATTTTGCTGGCACTCAGTTTGCTCATGTTGCTCATGGTTTTTCCGGCAGCGGCGCAGTCCCCCACGCCGGAAGCGCCGGATTACACTATCAATAATCTTCGCAATCGCTTCACCCCGGACGGGCTGGCGGTGGTCGAATTTGAGGTGTGGAACAGGGGGGGCGCAGCGACGCAACCCGCCACCGCGCTGCTCAATATCCTCTCGACAGGTGACGAAATCGCCCGCGCCACCGTAGACCCACTTCAGGCGCAGGCGATTACCACCGTCACGCTCGTATTTCAGACCAGCATTTTCCCGCCGGACAGCGTGCAATCGTTCCGTGTGGCGGTGGGTGTGGATGAGGTGGAAGCATCCGGCAGCGCCAATATTCGCAGCAACTTCGCGCCGTTGACTATCTCGTTTCCGGCGCTGCCCGAAGGCAGTCCTACTCCCGTTTCCGCGCTGGACATAACCTCGCCCGCCGAACGTACTCTGCTAGATAGCCTGAGCAGCCTGCGTGACCGCATCCCGATTAACTGGGGCGATCCGGTACAGGTCATCATTGTGGCGGGGATTGCGCTGGCGGTGCTGGTGGGCATGGTCATTCTGGTGATCGTGCTGCGCTTGCTGTTCAGCCGTCCGCCGCGCTTCGAGGTGTGGCAACCGCCTTACGTCCAACCTATGTTCGTAGACCCCAACAGCCCCGCAGGACGGCGTGCTGGCTGGCAGATGAACGCGCAGAACGCTTCGCTGCCATCTGCCGCACAGGAAGGCGCGTGGCATATCCGTAAACTGCCCGTGAGCAACGAAGGGACTTATCTGCAACGCTGGCAGATCATCGGCTTACGCATGTGCCAATACGACCCGTATGGGCGTGTCACCCGCAGTCAGGTGATCGCCGCAAAACGCCATCTGAAGCGCCTGAACGGGGCGCTGCGCGGACGTGCCAACCGCACCCCCGAACAACTGGCGCGGCAGGTGAAGCCGATTGCACGCGGATTGACCAGCGCCTTCAGCCAGAAGGTGAATGAACGAAGCTCAATTTTACCCGTTGCGCTGGATGTGCAGATGCGCGGCAAGCAGAATGAGGTGCGAATCGAGTTTGAGCTATATCAGCGGGCGCAGGGCGTATGGGTGCTGGCAGACCGCTGGCAACCGGAGATGCTCATCCCCGGAAAAACGGTGGATGAGAATTTTACCTATACGCTGTATGGCCTGCGGGCGGGCGAGACGCTCAAAACCTTCCGCACGCGCTTCGAGGGCGATTTGACCGCGCTGCTGGTGGAAGTGCTTACCCTGCCCGCCGCCGCATCGCCTCCGGTTGCTCCACCCGCGCCACCCGTCCCGTCACCGCGTGCCGATGCACCCACCGATCCGCATCTGCCAGCGGTCATCACCTAATTGCATGTCAAACCACTTAATAAAAATACCGGAGTCTGCTAGCAGATTCCGGTATGTACCGAGGTTCTATGCTCGCGGAAGCGGGATTATTTCGGGTTGGTCGCCACAATCACCAGACGCGGTTCGGTAGTCGTGCCAGCTACGGCTACCAGATAATTCGCGTTCGCCACGAAAATGGCACGGGGCTGATCCAAGACAACGGGCTGAGAACGACCAAACGGAACGACCTTTACATGATGTGCACCTGAAGTTATGTCGAGGGTGCTAACGCCATCATTGTCTCCGCGAACGCCGGGGAAAGCCAGTTCACGAATGATCGTTGCGCCATCCACTAGAACATCTACAGTGGGCGCATCTTCGCTGCCGTGAAAGATGGTAATCCGGCTATTGCCTTCAGCAATTGGCTGATAATCTTCAACAATCGCCGTCGCCTTCAGCGTGCCGTTGGCTACCGTACCCACTATAGCCACCGTCAGCCAATCACTCACATCTAGTGTGAACTGAGCCGGGGTGATAACGGGCTTGGTTTCACCAGCCGGGACGAGGGCAATCTGAACCGAACCAGCGCCCTGTTCAGCCCAAGCCGAAGCATGCGCGAACGACAGTCCACTCACATCGCTTTTTTGACCATTCACATAGACATCCACAGCGGGCACATCTGACGAGAGATGCACAATGCGGATATGCCCCATATTCGTATCTTCATACCCAAATGCAGGAATAACCGCTACCATCAGCATCAACACAACAGCGAAAATCGCAACCTTGTGCATGTCAGAATACCCCTTGTGAAATAGTAGAGACTGTGGGGGGAGACTAACAGGGGTTTGTTAAGCACACTCTAAGGCACTATCAAATTCAATGCGGATGATTCACGCAATATCTTAATCAGGATCGCCAGCCACCGCGTAAAGCAGCACGCCGATGCAGGCCATGACGAAACTGCCGATGATGCCGATGGCTTGCAGCACGCCGAACAGCACATCCGAGGTGGCAGTGCGCGGATGAGACCCGAAACCGAGAACATCGGCGATGCCAGCCATCGAAGCGAATAGCAGTCCGGTAAGCGCCAAGCGCACGCCAATCTGCTGTAACAGATTGGCAGTGCTGTTGTTGTAAAAGCTGAACTTGACGTAGAACAATGCGCCCATGATGAGCAGCGTGAATCCCGTCAGAATCGTGAAAATTTGGACGATGCCAATCCCGCTGGACGGCTCAACGCCCGTTACGCCGGGGAACAGCCCCATGAACGTCAGCACAACGCCGAGGATGCCGATGGCAATGCCAAATTGCGAAATACGCATCATTCCGGGCAGCCTTAACGGGCGGGCAGAGCTTGACGCAGCTTCCGCAGCCAGTTTCCGCTGAGGATGGCCTCAATATCCGCCTCTGAATAGCCTTTGCCGCGCAATCCGTCCCCGATGAGCAGCAAATCCGTGATCGTATCCAGCCCGTCCGGGATGCTCTCTTTGCCGAAGCCGCCATCGAAATCGGTGCCAATGCCCACATGGGCGGCGCTGCCTGTCATCTGGCACACATAGTCAATTGCACTCAAGGCCACATCCAGCGGCACTTTGCTCTTGGGATCGCCGGTTGTCCAGTCGTCGCTCAAGAAGCGGTTGTAGAGGACGATGCCCATCACGCCTTCGCGTTCGGCGAGGCGCTTGATGGCCTCATCCGTCAGGTGGCGATCGGTATTGCGGAAACGGCGCGGGTTGCTGTGGCTGGCGATGATGATGCCCTCGTAGTGATCGAGTGCCTGCATACAGGCTTCTTCCGCCAGATGAGACAGATCGAGAACCGCGTTGAAACTCGCCATCACGTCCAGTAGTTCGTAGCCGAGCTTGGTCAACGGCCCCGGATGGCCTGTCCCACCCGCGTAGCGCGTGGCTTCCCACGCCGGCCCGACCAGTCGCACACCGCGTTCGTACCATTCCTCAAACTGCTTCGGTTCGAGAATCGGGTCGGCATTTTCCATCAGCAGCACCATGCCCTGCTGCCGTTCGGACATCGGTTTGCCTTCTTCCCACGTCGCCAGCACCGCATCCAGATCGGCGGCAGTCTTAATCAGGCGCACTTTGGGGGTCTCGTCCGCCAGTCGGTGATAATAATCCGACTGGTCGAGCGCCAGCTTATACGCCTGCTGCGGGGTGCGATAGCTGAAGTTCGCCCATGGTGCGGTGGGGTCGCCATCATCCGGCGCGACGAACAGAGTGGCAAATGTGATCGCCACCCGCCCCAGCAGCGCATCTGGCAGACCGAGTGTGGCGCTGCCCCGGCGGGCGATCAACGCGGGATCAGTTTCGAGAGTACGGGTTTCCAGTGCGCTGCGGCGGTAATCGCGCCCGTAGCACAGCACGTTATACGCAATATCTTGATGTGCATCTACAACGATCATCGTAAGCACCTTTGTGCAGGGCGCGAATGAATATCGCCGCGCCAACTCCGAGCCACAATTGTAAGCGTTCGCCTAGAAAAAATCCAAATTCCACCCGGATTGACCTACAATGTTCCTATTCAAACGGAAGCGAACGCTGGATAGCCATAGGAAAACCGCGATGAGGACACAACTGCAACCGGGTTTGCGATGGGGTGCGCTGGTGGGGGCGCTGCTGGCACTGGCACTGACTGCCGTTCACTATTTAGCCGCGCAGCTCATCGGCACACCATTCGCCGCCTTCGATATGTTCGACTGGGTCAGCCGCGTGCTGCCCGGCGACATCATCCGGTTTGGCATCCGCACCATTGTGTCCCTCATCACCACTTTCCAGCTTGGTGAAACGTCCAGTGCCGCCAAAACTGCCGAGCAACTTCTGGCGGTAATCGGCCTGCTGGTGACGGGTGCGGTGGCTGGAGCGATTGCCTTCAACGTGTTCCAGATGGCGCGGCCTGAACGCTGGCGCTTGCTCGGCCTGATCTGTGGCCTCGTGGTGGGCGCGCCCGTCATGTTCATCAGCGCGGCGGTCAATCTGGTGGCGACCACCAGCCCGCTGGTCAGCAGCTTCTGGATTCTGCTCACCTTTGGCGCGTGGGGCATCGGCCTTGCATGGGCATACGCGCGGTTGGTCTCGCCAGTGGGGGATGCAACTGCTTTGCCCGCTGCGCCCGCCATCCCGGAAGATCATGTGCTGGTGATGGATCGCCGCCGCTTTCTGATCACGTTGGGCGGGGCGACAGCGGTTGTCACCGTCGCTGGCGCGGGGATTGGCGCACTGATCGCCTCTGGCAAATCGGCAACCACCGTCGTCGCTTCTGTCGCCAGCGGTAGCGATAGCAACAGCGCCGCAACGCCGACTGCCCAATCGCCGCTGCAAGCGTGGTCGGAAACGAACGTGCTGCCCAATGCCGATGATCCGCTGCTGCCCGCCCCCGGCACACGCCCCGAATTTACGCCCGTAGCCGACCACTACCGGATTGACATCAATCTGCTTCCGCCCACCGTGCGGGAATCCGACTGGCGGCTTCAGTGGCAGGGGCTGGTGGATGCACCTTTGGAGATGACGCTCGACCAGATTCGCGCTTATTCGGCGCTCGACCAGTTCGTGACTCTGGCCTGCATCTCGAATAGCGTGGGCGGCGATTTGACCAGCACCCAGCGTTGGACAGGCGTGAGCCTGCAAACTCTGCTGAAGGACGTGCCGCTGAAACCGGAGGCGGCTTATCTGAAGATCAGCGGCGTAGATGGCTTCGATGAATATGTCTCGCTTGACCTGATTCGTAAGGATGAGCGCGTGATGCTGGCTTATGCTTGGGACGGCCTGCCGCTGGAAACGAAGCACGGTTTCCCGCTGCGGATTTACATTCCCAACCACTATGGCATGAAGCAACCCAAATGGATTTCGACCATCGAGGTTGTGGCGGCGTGGGATGAGGGCTACTGGGTGCGGCGTGGTTGGGACGAAGCGGCGCTGATGCGTGCCACCTCGGTGATCGACACGGTAGCTGTAGATGCGGTGACAGGCGAAGGCGACCAGCGGCGCATTCCAGTGGGTGGAATCGCCCATGCGGGGGATCGCGGCATCTCGAAGGTTGAGGTGCGCGTGGATGGCGGCGAGTGGGTGCAGGCGGAATTGCGCCGCCCGATTTCTGAAACCACATGGGTGATCTGGCGTTATGACTGGCCGTTTGCGGCGGGCGATCATTTTCTGGAGGTGCGCTGCGTGGAAGGCGACGGCACGCCACAAATCGAGCGCGTGGCCGATGTTGCCCCCAGTGGCGCAACGGGCATTCATGCGGTGCGTGTGACGGTGTAAGACTGTGTGTGGATTTATTCGTTACTCATTAAAGCGAAATTTGTAAAGAAGACGTGAGGATTTCAAAGACACTATTGACTCATGCTCAAATTTCAATTTATAGTTTAGGTAAGGGTGAGATGATTCACCTCTTATCAACGGATTATCAATCAGGAGATCTCATCATGCTGTACATGCCTCGTGAAGAAGGTCAGGGTCTGGTCGAATACGCGCTGATTCTGGTTCTGGTCGCCGTCGTGGTGATCGTGATCCTCGCTCTGCTCGGCCCGGCCATCGGCAACATCTTCTCGAATCTGGTCAAGAACATCTAAGTTCAGCCCGATTTCAAAAGCGGCATCCCTCAAGGATGCCGCTTTTGATTCCATGTATTTTACCCTCATCCCTGTCCATTCTCTGCTCATGGCGAAGGGTGTAGGGGGCGAATTTCGTTTACGGCGAGCTGCGCGTCGGGCGCGGGGCGTTGATCGCCGTCGCTGTGCCGATCAGCAGCGGGCGCTGTGCCGTCGGCGCGGCCATCAGCGTGGCGGGGAAGTTGGCGGCTTCGTCGGTGCTGCGCGGGATGTTCTTCGCTAGAACGGCATTGATCGTCGCCGCTTCAATCGTTTCAATCGAGTTGTATTCTTCACGGGGGG
>CAIVEA010000442.1 GCA_903904765.1 uncultured Chloroflexota bacterium | reverse complement strand
GTGCGGAAGCCGCTGCCAGCAGCAGCGCCCCACACATCAGCACGCCCACCCATCCGCGCAACAGTGCAGTCATTACAGGCAACCTTTCCCCGTCGGCGGACAAACGTAGGCCGTGCGGCGGGTCAATCGTTGAGGAAAAAACCGCTGGTAACTGTACCATGCGTTCATAAGCACAGGCTAAACGCGAGCCTGTGGCAGCCTGAAGCGCAGCCTAACGAGGAGTACATCCGATGGAGCGACGCACATTTGCGGGGGTCACGGTAGGAATCGGTCTGGTGCTGGGTGCGGTGGGGTCGGTCTTGTTCTATGGCAAGCTGCCGGGCATCTCGGTGGCGCTCTATACTGTACTGGTGGCAGGTGTCATCCTCGTGCTGGCGCGGCGGCGCGGCCTGACGCTGCGGTGGCGCAACCTGTGGCCGCTGCTGCCGGTGCTGTTTTTCGCGGGGATGATCGCCCTGCGCGACGACTGGATGATCGTGCTGCTCAACATGGGCGCGATTCTGGCACTGGGCGGGCTGATGCTGTACTACCTCCCCCTCACGCGCCCACTGGATACGGACACGCTGCAAGATTACACAGTGCACACCCTCGAAACGGGCATGGTGCTACTGCCCTCCGCGCTGGCGGAAGCGGGCGATGCGTGGCGCTGGTTGCGCGACAACCGCCGCCCCAAGACTGGCACAGCCACCGCCGTCGTGCGCGGGCTGTTGTTCGCCGCGCCCGTGTTGCTGGTGTTCGTGTTCCTGCTCGGCTCGGCGGATGCGGTGTTCGCCCGCATGGTGGTTGATCTGACCGACAGCATTTTGCGGGTTTTCGGCGTGCAGTACCTCGAAGAAACCATCAGTCAGGTCATCTTCACCGGAATCCTCGCTGTAGCGGCCATCGGCGCGATCAGCTTCAGCGTGGCGCGGCGGCCTGCGCGGGTGGTCTCCATTCCCACGTCCGCCCCACAACCGGAAATCGGGGACGCGCCCCTGTCGGAAGGCGAAATTGATGCAGACCACGATGCTGAAGCCTTCGAGGATGAAGATGAGCAACCAGAGAAGGCCAAACCCGCCTTCAAACTGGGCATGATCGAAGGCACGATCATCTTGGGGAGCGTGGTGGTGCTGTTCGCGGTGTTCGTGGTGATCCAGTTCGCCTATTTCTTCGGCGGGCAGGCGCACATGGCGGAAATCGGCTTGACGTATGCCCAGTATGCGCGGCGCGGTTTCTTCGAGCTGGTGCTGGTGGCTGCGCTCACGCTCGGTCTGGCGCTGTGGCTGGATCGTTACACGGTGCGGCTGGAGAAGCGCGACCAGACCTTGTTCCGGGGGCTGGCGCTGGCGCTGGTGGGCTTAATCACGATCATGCTGGTCTCCGCCGCGCAGCGCATGTGGCTGTACGAGCAGGCGTTCGGCTTCACGCAATTGCGCGTGTATACCCATGTGTTCATCCTGTGGTTGGGCGTGTTGTTCGGGGTGTATGTGCTGGGGCTGTTCCGGTTGCGCCCGAATATCTTCTCGTTCGGAACGCTGCTGGTCATCATTGGCTATCTGGTGTCGCTTAACCTGCTGAACGTGGATGCCTATATTGCTGACCGCAATATCGCCCGCTATGTAGAAGGGGCATCAACCGAACTGGATGTGGCCTTCCTGACCACGCTCTCGACAGACGCGACTCCGGCTATCGCCACTTTATACGAGCAGTCGCAGGATGGGAATGTAAAAACGTGGGCGGGGCAATGGTTGGCGCAGACGCTGTACCGGCTGGATGCCCAGCGCGAGGGGGCGGGGCGCACCTTGTTCTCGTGGAACACCAGCCGCGCCGCCGCCTATGCCCGGCTGGATGCTCTCCGCGCCGCGCTGCCCGCTTACGACAGCAGTTTCTTTTACAGTTTCCCCTCCGCGCTAGATGCCGAATTCAGCAGCGAACGCGATAGCGGGTGGGATGCGGCGGCTACACCGGGGGGATAGGAGAACACCACGCGCTAGTGGTTTAGCGCCTGCACGGTGCGAAGCAAGAGCATCTGGCAGCAAGCATCCACATGGTAGGCCAGTTCCATCTGCTCACGGGCGCTGTCGTAGGTGGCGGTGACGGTGATGCGCGGCGCGCCGCCATGTTCCTCACAGCGCAAATCGCCCACCGTTTGCTGCACCTGCGCCTCGATCTGTTCGCCCGTGTAGGTCAACATCTCCGCCAGCGCCTCATCAGCCAGTGCATCGGGCGTGGTGGGACGGTCATCCACTTCAAATTGCACAATCACGTCGGTCATGGTCAACCTTCCTGTACGCTGCCCTCGAAGATGCCCCGCGCCAGTTCCAGTAGTTGGTCGCGCCGTTCTTCCGGCACTTCTTTGCTCAATAGATAACGTTCCAGCAATTCCGGCTGTGTTAGTCCTTCCGGGCTGCCGCCCAACCGCGCACGGGCTGGCTCTTGCACCCGCTTCTGGATGGCGGCAATTTGCGAAACGCCGACATGCCGCAGTTGTTCGCGCACTGTGCCCTCGTCAAAACGCGCCAGCGTCTCGGCGGTGAAGTCCAGCCGCAACCGCACCACCGTGTCGCGCAGGTCATGGCGGGCGATGAGTTGGAGTACCTGCTCGGTGGGGTTGACCGCCGTTTCGAGGTTGGCATCCAGCGTGACGAACACGCGGGCAGGCAACTGGACGAATTGCCAGCGGGTGCTGCCCCGCGCCAATTCCACCCAGCAGAAGCCTTTCGGGTCGCCCTCCTCACCGAAGTCAATGCGCTCCATGCTGCCGCTATAGACGACGGGCGGCTGATCGCTCAAATGCTGGTGCTTGTGGATATGCCCCAGCGCCACATAATCCCAGCGCGAGTCGGCCAGCGCCGAACGCTGCACCTGTATATCGCGCCCCAGCATGATACTGCGTTCGCTGCCCCAGCGTGCCCCGCTGACGGTGAAATGTCCGGTGAGCAGGCGCGGCATCGCCATCTTATCCGCCTGCTGCGCCAGATCATCGAGGATGGCCTCCAGCGCGGCGGCGAGGCGTTCGTCACTCTCGGCAATCGTCAATCCGGCGATGGTGTTACCTTCCATCTCCGCCAGCCGTGACCGGAACGGATAGGGGGCGCTGCCCACCGCCACCGGCCCGCGCCGCGTCTCGATCACTGTCAACTCGTAATCCGAAGCCACCATCACATTCGGTACGCGCAGGGTGTCGTAAATCTCGATGCTGGAGGCTTTCAACTGCGTGGGTGGCAGATCGTGGTTGCCCACCAGCATGACCGTCGGCGCGAGTTCGGATAGGTCGCGGATGCGGTGGGCAAATTCGCGCTGGTAAGTGGGGTTGGGCGTGCGGGTTTTGAAGGCATCCCCCGCGAAAATCACCAGATCAACCTCATGATCGCGGGCATATTCGATCATCTCATCCATGCGGTGCAGGAAGTCCACCACGCGGCTGCTGAGTCCGGTTTTGGGGTCTGGCCTGCCGTAGTTTTCCATGCCGATATGCACATCGGCAAAATGCAGCACACGAATCGGTTCGGTCATAGCAGCACTCGTGGGGACTCAATGCTTGAAATGGATGAAGATGCGCCCGAAGTTCTTATCGTCTTTCTCGACGCGGTGATACAGGGCGCGGATGTGCTTTTGATCGAGGAAGCGCAGCACCTTCTTTTTCAATTGGCCGCTGCCCTTGCCGGGGATGATTTCCACCAGCTCGATCTTTTTCTCGATGGCCTCCTGTACGATGCGGTTGAGTTCGGCATCAATCAGGTTGCCCTTGTTGTAGATGTCGTGCAGGTCGAGCTTGAGCTTCGCCATGCGCCGCTATTCCTCCTGCGACAGCACCTGCCCGATGGCTGCCACCACCCGGTCATGGATGCGCCCGTTGCTGACGATGATGCCTTTGTTACGCAGGGCGCGGCCTTCGGAGAAGTCCAGCGGGCTGCCGTCAATATCGGTCACGCGGCCTCCGGCGGCCTGCACCAGCGCCGTCCCCGCCGCATGATCCCAGATCATGAAGGGGCGGGTGCTGTTCAAGCGCGGCAGGCGCAAATACAACTCGGCCTCGCCCGCCGCAATTCGGGCGTATTTCTCCATGCTGTCAATGCGCGTCAGATCGGCATCCGCCATGCCCGCCGCCGCCCGCACTTTCGCCATGCGCTCGTGGTTGGTGTGGCTTTTCTCCACACTCTCCAGCGCCCGGATTCCGGTCACATCGTCGCGCTCGGAGACGCGAATGCGCTTGAGCAAACCACCCGCGAGGGGCTGTTGATAGGCCACGCCGCTTTGCGAGTGGAACAGCATCCCGCCGGGGGAAGGATGCGCCGGAGCGCCAATGACCGAGGCCAGCGGTTGCCGGTTGAACATGAACCCGACGGCGATCACATAGCTCCGCAGCGCGAGAAAACCTTTTGTGCCGTCAATCGGGTCAATCACCCACAGGCGTTCGGTTTCGCGGTTGTGACCGTGATCCAGCCATGTCACTACATCGGCCTGCCGCACGTTCTCGCCCAGAATCTCGCTCAACAGCGCCACAACGGTCTTGCGCCGGTCTTCCGGCACAAGGTCTACGAACTGCGCCCCGCTTTCTTCCGCCATCACGCCGTCGTCAGGATAGGCGCGGCGCAATGCGCGTCCCAGAATGGCCTGCGAGCCGTAATCCGCGATGGTGACAGGTTCTTGACCTTCTTTGCTGCTGCTAACCAGATGCGCTTCTTGCACGCGGCGGCACACTTCGGCGGCCTGCCGGACAGCGGCGAACAACGGTTGTAAATCGAGGATGGGGGCGGGCATCGTCCGTATACGTCCTTCTAGCGGCTGATGCGCCTATTGTACACCGATTGGTAGCAGTCCCCTATGCAAAAACCTCACCCCGCTGCACTTAGCTTCCCTTCTCCGTGCGGAGAGGAGATAAAAGGGTGCGATTCTTCACCAAATCAAACCATTCATAGATTTCTAACACATTTTTAGCACTCTAAGGCCGTGATTGCCAGAAAAACACTTGACTCGATTCTGGCATCTGGCTACACTTTGGCATGTAGTTTTAGCACTCCCATGCTCCAAGTGCTAACAGCATGCGGAGTACATCGTTTCTTTGAAGGAGGATTGGAATGTCGTTGAATATGCGCCCACTGGCTGATCGCGTGATCGTCGAACCGGCCGAACAGGAAGAAGTGACTGCAAGCGGTCTGTATATCCCCGAAACTGCCAAGGAAAAGCCGCAGCAGGGCAAGGTTCTGGCTGCTGGCGAAGGCCGTCGTGATGATGATGGCAAGCGCGTGGCGATGGATGTGAAGGTTGGCGATACCGTTCTGTTCGCCAAGTACGCCGGCACGGAAATCAAGCTGGACGGCAAGAAGCTGCTCATCATGAAGGAAAGCGACATTCTGGCGATTGTCGGCTAGTTATACCTGCACTTACTCAGACGATACACGGAACTGCTTGAGAGGAAAGAATACACATGGCTAAACAACTGCTGTTCAATGAAGCTGCCCGTCGCAGCTTGAAAATTGGTGTGGACAAGCTGGCGGATGCCGTCAGCACGACCCTCGGCCCCAAGGGCCGCAACGTGGCGCTGGACAAGAAGTTCGGTGCGCCCACCGTCACCCATGATGGCGTGACTGTGGCGAAGGAAATCGAACTGGAAGACCCGTTTGAGAATATGGGCGCGCAGCTTCTGAAGGAAGCTGCCACCAAGACCAACGACATCGCCGGCGACGGCACCACCACCGCCACCGTTCTGGCACAGGC
>CAIVEA010000441.1 GCA_903904765.1 uncultured Chloroflexota bacterium | reverse complement strand
GGTGGCGATAGAACTCGGTGCGGAATGGGCCGCGATACAGCATTGCCATATCGCCGCTGTCAATCCAGTTTTCGCGTTCGCCTAGCTCGTGGCGCACACGCTCGTAAAAGGGCGTTCCCGGCAGCGGGTAGCTTACGCTGATGCCGATGTCATCCGGCAGTAGGTCGCGTACCATTTGTAGCGTCAGTTCGATGTCCTCGCGGGTTTCGCCGGGGTAGCCGAATTGCAGGAAGAACGCCACCTTCACGCCATGCGCGTGTAGCTGCCGCGTGGCTTCGTAGATTTGCGTCACCTGCGTGCCTTTTTGCATCGCGTCCAGAATCTTCTGCGAGCCGCTTTCTGCGCCCACCCACACGATCTTTGCCCCTGCCCGCGCCAATGCGGGAATGGTCTTGCCGCGCAGTAGCAAATCCACACGGTTCAGGCTTTTGAACGGGATGTGCAGCCCACGCTGTTCCAGCAGATCGGCAAACTCCTCGATCCAGCGGTCTTGGATGCCCATGATGTCATCCATGAACCAGATGTGATCGGGGTTGAAGCGTTCTTTCAGCCACGTCATTTCTTCGACCACGTTCTGCGGGCTGCGGACGTTGTATTTCTGTCCCCAGATTGGTTTGGCGCACCAGTTGCAGTGGAACGGGCAACCGCGTGTGGTGACGAGGTTCATGCTGCTGTAGCCATGCCGTTCGCGCCATACCGACTGATAGCGCGGCCAGTCAATCAAGTCCCACGCGGGGAAGGGCAGCGCGTCGAGGGTGCGAATCACCGGGCGGGCGGGCGTTTTGACCACGCGCCCATCGTGGCGGTAGGCCAGCCCCGTAATGGTGTACAGGAGGCTCTCGTCCGGGGGGGCGCTCAGGCCGCGCAGCAGCGTCAGTAGTTCGACCAGCGTTTCTTCGCCTTCGCCGACCAGCACATAATCCGCGCCTTTTTCGAGGTACTGGTCGGCGTGGTCGGTCATGTCCGCGCCGCAGGCGATCACCGTGCAGCCCTGCGCCTTTGCGCTGGCGATCATGCCGAAGGCGGCTTCACGCATCCGCAGCAGGCTCATCTTGCTCAGGTAGTTGAAGTTGTCCTCGAACAGGATTGCGTAGCGCGGTTGATGCTGGTGCAGCGCCGCGTTCCACCCGTCTGTGCCGTCCGCCAGCATCGCGTCGAACACCGCTACCTGCCACCCGTTTTGGCGCAAGGTGCTGGCGGCGTAGAGCGTCCCCAGCGGCGGGTAAGGTTGCATCGCGTCCCACAATTTCGGGTCGAAGCGCAGGTAGTAGGATTGACTGAGCAAAATATCCGTCATAAGTGTTCCTGTTCGATCAGTTCATGATGATGATAGACGGTTTCGCAACCGGAAGCTGAATAGCTGCCAGCGCGAGGGGGGCGCGTCCATTTCGAGGCCAGCATAGTGCAGGGTGCAGCGGTTTATGCGGTGGGCGAGGGCGGGGTGCAGGCGAATTTCGCGCCCGTTCAGCCGCCCCGGAACACCGGGAATGTGCGGGAAACACGCCATCAAATCCGCATCTCCGAATTGCGGCACTCCACCGACGATGACCAGCGCCACCCGTTCACCGCGCAGTGCTACGCAGTCCGCCAACGCACCCGCTTGCAGGTGTCCGGCCTCTGGCATCCCGATCAGCGCGGCGGGGTCATGGCCCACGTGATCGAGTCCACCCGCCCGCGCTGCTGCCCTTTGCTCATCGCGCAGGTCGCCGTCAGCCGTCAGCCGCGAATCGCTGCCGAGCGCCCATCGTCCGCCTGCCGCCGCCCATGCTGCAATCCGGGCGGTTGCGCCGAGCAGATAAGCGTTGGTGCTGGGACACCACACCAGCCCGCGCACCTTCGGCGCAGCGTCCGCAATATCCGCGTCCGTCAGCCCCACCCCGTGAATCAGCACGGTGTTCCCGCCCACGCAACCGAGCGCCTTCAGCCGCCCGTATTCCGCCGCTGCCCGCGCATCAGTGCCTTCGGCGAGGTGGATGAACCACGCCTGTTCGGGCGGGGTGCGCTGGTACGAGGCGCGGATTTCGTCTTCGGTGGCGAAGGCCAGCGAATGCGCCCATCCGTAGCGGCGTAGCACACGCACCGGATAACCGCGCCGCCACAGATCGCGGTGGGGCGGGTTGTGGTGGGCGACTGTCGTTGCGCCGGAGAACAGGTTCTTCAGCCCACCGATGAACAGCCTGTCTGCCAGCGGGTAAGCGCGGAGCGAACGAAACGGCTCATCGTTCAGACGGGTGTTCATATCCGCGCCCCAATCGTGGGCGTTGGCATACTGTTCGCGGGTGCTGCTGCGCGGGTAGTGGTTGAGTTCCAGATGATCGTGGGCGTTGATTTGCCCGGGGATGAGCGTGCAGCCTTCCAGATCAACGCGCAGGGCGTGGGCAGGCGCGGCAGGCAGTACGCGCTCGCGCAGGAACAGATCACGCGGCGCGGCGTGTCCGCCTTCGTCAACGATCGCTCCCCGGATGTGTAGCGCCGGATTCATTCGCAGTGGTATCCCCAACCCTGATGGTGAGGATTATAGCGTGTTTGTGCTTGAAGCTCACCCCGGACGGCACACCTTCCGGGGTGAACGGCTTCACACGTCTTGTTTACGCTTCGATCAAGCGCAGGGTGACGATTTGGAACGGCGTGAGATACACGCGGACGCTTTGATCGTCTACCTCAAGAGTTTCGAGATCGTCCTCAATCAGGTTGGTGATATGGGCAGCTTGAAGCGGGAATCCGGTTTGCACCGTCACCCACCCGCGCCGCCGACAGCTTTCGTATAGTCGCACAATCAAGCCGTTGCCATCCTCGGCCTGCTTGACCGTTTCGATGATCGCGCTGCCAGAAGCCGTGACCAGCGGTGCGGCGGGTGCGGTGGGTGCGCCGTTCCCGACCACCGCCAGCAGCGGGTTATTCAGCAGGTAGGCAGGCCGTGCCACCGGATGCACATCGGCAGCCGCTCCGGCTGTGCCGTCATGCAGGAGCAGACTGTAGGCGAAATCGTGTTCGCCCTGATCGGCCTGCGGGTCGGGGAAGGTGGGGGCACGCAGCAAACTCACGCGGATCACATTGTCGTGGATGTCGTGACCGTATTTGCAATCGTTCAGCAGCGCCGCGCCGTAAGCACCTTCGCTCAAATCCACCCATTTCTGAGCGCATGTCTCGAACCGCGCCCAATCCCATGAGGTGTTGCGGTGGGTGGGGCGCTCCACATGCCCCCACTGCACCTCGAACCGCGCCACTGGCGACAGCACATCCACCGGGAAGGCCGCCTTGAGGAAAACATGCCGTTCGCGCCAGTCTATGTGCGTCTGGAAGTCAATCTGGCGGCGGTTGTGCGCCAGCGAAACGCGCTGCGTATAGCGGCTGTTCAGGATGCGCCGTTCGATTTCGAGCGTGGCACGCAACGGGCCGCTTTCGACCACGCGGATGCTATCGGCGGGTTCTGCGAGGAACAGTTTGTCATCATAGAAGATGTCCACATCCCATGCGTCCCAGTTGACCGGACGATCTTCAAACGCCTGCCACTGGTTCGCCACCGCGCCTTCCGGCAGGGCTTCGCGTTGAGCAACCTTGTCGTAAATCCGCACGATGTCGCCCGCCGCATTCAGTTCCACGCGCAGGAAGTCGTTTTCGAGTAGATTGGCGCGGGCGATCAGGCTGTTCGCCGGGGCGGGTGCTTTGCCCTGCGCCCATGTCAGCGGGGTCAGGCTGTACGAGTCCAGCGCACCCGCTGCCAGCAGCAGGCCGCCTTCGACGGGCTGTGCCAGCACGGGTTGATCGCCGCGCAGCAGGTGTTTGCCCGCAGGCGCTTCGATGGCTAGGAAGGCCGCATCGTCGCGCTGGAAGCTGGTCGGGTTGACCAGTAGCACATCACCGCCTAGCTGGTCGCGCAGGCTGGTCAGCGCCGCCGTACTCACTTCGTCCGCCCAACCGCGAATCTCCCCGTACTGCTGTTGCGACTCGACATACACTTCGCCGATGCTGCTACCGGGGATGATGTCATGGAACTGATTCAGGCAGACCACCTCCCACGCTTTACGCAGTTGTTGCTGCGGATAGGCATAGTTCACGTCCAGCAGGGCGGCGGCGCTGGCGAGAAACTCGGCATCATGCAACCGGAATTCGCTCTTGCGGTTGGCGCGTTTGTTGCGGCTCTGGGTGGTGTACGTGCCGCGATGGATTTCCAGATAGAGTTCGCTGTTCCATGTAGGTAGTTTATCGCCTGTGTCGGCTTCCAACTGGCGGAAGAAGTCAATTACCTTGCCCTGACGGACGCGGGGTAGGGCAGGGAAGTTTGCCAGTTCACGGGCATTTTCGCTCATCTCGCGGGTGGGGCCACCACCGCCGTCCCCGTAGCCGTAGCTCATCAGCAGGACATTCTGCGACTCCTTGTGCTTTAACTTCTTCCAAGACCCCAGCGCGGTGAAGGCGCTCAAATTGGCGTTGTAGGTGGCGGAGTTCATCAGATCGGCCACGCCAGTTGTGCCCTGCCACGCCATCTCCGGGCTGGTGCTGAAGTGCGTCAGGACTTTTGTGCCGTCCAGCCCTTGCCACCAGAACGAGTCATACGGCATTTTATTGACCTGATTCCAGCCGATCTTGATGGTGAAGAAATATTCCATTCCTGCCAATTTGATGAGCTGTGGCAGATTCCACGCATAGCCGAACACGTCCGGCAGCCACAACACCCGCGACTCAGCTTCCGCGCCGAATTGTTCACGGAAATAAGAGCGCCCTAGCAAGAACTGCCGCGCCAGCGACTCCGGCCCGCTGATGTTGCAGTCGGCTTCGATCCACATGCCGCCAATGGGTTCCCATCGGCCTTCCGCCACGCGCTGCCGGATGCTTTCCAGCAGTTCGGGGTAATCCCGTCCCACGTAGTCGTACAACTGCGGCTGACTCTGGGTGAAATGATAATCCGGGAACTGCTCCATCAGGCGCAGTACCGTGTGGAAGGTGCGTCCGGCTTTGCGGCGAGTTTGCCCCAGCGTCCACAGCCACGCCACATCAATATGGGCGTGACCCGCTGCTACCAGTTCAATATCCAGCGGCGAACCGGCCTGCGCGATGCCTTCCCGCAGGGCAGCCAGCGCCCCCGGCACGGATGCGTAATAGGCCTCTCCGAACGGTTCGCGGGTGTCCAGCCGTTTGCAGGCTTCGTCCAGTGCATTGTACAGCCGCGCTTTGGCGGGTTCAGCCTCGTCCAGCAGGTTCGCCGCTTGCAGCGCCGTGCGTCCTGCCGCGATGAAGTCCCGCGTGGGGCGATCAATTTGCACCACCGCGCATTCGCCCATCAGCACTTGGCTGCCCCGCGCTTTGTCGCCCACGATGCCCGTCCAGCCGTGCAGCGTCAGGCGGTGCGTCTGCCCGTCCAGATGGGTAGCATTCAGCCGGAACTCCTGATGATGGCGGTCAATCGTGGCGTAGGGCTGCCCGTCAATATAGACCAGCGCCTCAGGATGGCTGAAGTCCCCCGCGTTGCCCAGCGGCATAAATAGCTCAATCTCATCGTTCCGGTCAAACTCCGCTGGCACGCTGAACGAGCCGTAGAGGGCGAAATTCAGATCGGGCTTGCCCCAGTAAGTGTAGGGCGGGATGGCTGCTGACGCGGGCGGGTTGGCGTTCAGGTCGGGTAGTTCCAGCGGGGAGGCCAGCGGTTGCAGTCGCAGGGCATCCAGCACGGCACGGCGCTTATGGACGAGAGGTTCGATGAGTTGCAACCGTTGAGCAATTTTGGTGGCAGTCATCCGCATGGTGTGGTACATAACAAGCCTTCTTAGTAGATTGAAACGAGATCAAATAGGCGTTTAAGTCGGCGGTTGATAAGCCTGTGCAAAATAGCTAGTGTTCGCATAGACGACATCATCCGGCGTTTCGTAGTGTTCGCGGATGGCCTCCCAGACCGCGCTGACAGCCTGTGCCAGTTGCGCGTCGGTCAGCCGCCACGTCTGCGACCAGATGCGGTTTTGCAGCCGGTCGGCGAATTGGCGCGGCGTGGTGGGGTGCTGGTAGCTATGGACGGTTGGCGCGTGGGGTGCTGTCCAGCCCATTTCATGTAGCGCGGTGGGTGAATGCTCAAAGCGCATCCCCACTTCGCGGGCTTCCCCGTTGGGTACGGCATCCCGCCACACATCCCACAGCAGTTGGTTGCCATTCTCGGTCACGCTCCAGCAGTGAATCAGGCTGCCACCGGGTTTGAGTACCCGTCCGACTTCGCGCAGGGCACTCTGCCAGTCCGGTATTAGGTGGAATACATGCACCGAAACGACAGCATCCAGTTGGGCGGCGGCCAGTGGCAGGTGGGTGGCATCCCCCTGCGCCACGTAAATCGCTTCGCTGTCCTGCTTGGCACGTAACCGCGCCAGCATCGGCACCGATAGGTCAATGCCGTAGACCGCCTGCACTCGTTTCGCCAGTGGCAGCGCGATACGGCCTGTGCCGATGCCGATCTCCAGAACGCGACTGTCGGGTGTGAGCGAACCGGCGCGGCAGATCGCCTCCACCACCGGAAGTTCCTCACCGGGCGGGAAGCCGCGTGTGTCGTCATAGAATCCGGCGGCGCGGTCAAAAGCCACAGATTGCGTCATGGGTTACTCTCTTTCACTCGTCCCCGCTACCCAAAGTGGGCGCGTTGCGGCGAACAACATCCTCACCGAGTTTATCCACCAGTTTCTTGCGTAATTTGGGCGTTTCTTCCGCCCATTTGTCCTGTAGTTGTTCTTTGGAGGCGCGACGACTGTCCCCCGCCAGTGTCAGAATGCCCTGTGCGAGAGTGGGGGCAGTGCGGATGATGCGCTCAACGGCGGCGCTGGCGCACTGCGGGCAAGGGGGCGCAGGATCGTTAAAGCCATGACGGGCCTCAAATACGGTTTGGCAGGATTGGCAGCGGTAGTCATAGAGTGGCATCGGGCTTCACCTCCCCATTGGTGACGGCTCTCCTGTGCCATTATAGCCGAGGTTGTAGGCCGACAAGCAGGCCATAGAATTCGGATTTAGCACCAAAGTCATCTTGATAAGTCGCCTTATATCTATTACGCTAAATTTATAAGAATATCCCTAGTACACGTTTCTAAAATTCGTGCATTCTGTATAGGAGTTGGCTATGCGTATTCGCTTTGCCCTGTTACTTTTTGTTCTGCTCACAGTGCCTACTGCCATGATCGGGGTGGCTCAGGATGGTGCGTATTTGGCCTTACTGGGGGGACGGCATACGGTATTCGATGAAAGTTCGGAGTCCTTTACACATTCCATTTCTGGCGATGATGAATCTCAGGTTGCCCTGTTTGAACAAGGTGATGAGCTTTTTGACCGGGCGTATACCGCTGAAAGTGGGCTTGGCCCTTTGTTCAATGCGGTTTCTTGTGGAAGTTGTCATCAACAAGATGGGCGTGGTCGTCCGCCTGTGGGATTTGGAGAAACACAAGCTGGCTTGTTGATCCGCTTTGCGTTGCGGGATCGTAATGGCAATCAAGATCATTCCAACAGGAACCACCATAATCAACATCAGGACAATAACCAGAATAGCCCGAATACATCGGCTACAGAACCGGATGCGATTTATGGTGGGCAGCTGCAAGATTTGGCGTTGCCGGGTGTTTCTGTGGAAGGGAATATTCATATCACCTATGAGGAGATTCACGGCACGTATGCTGACGGAACCCCGTATACGCTGGTCATGCCGCATTACGAGGTTGTGAATCTCGGTTATGGCGATCTTGACCAGAAGATTACCTTCTCTCCGCGTGTTGCCAACCAGATGATCGGGCTTGGCCTGTTGGAAGCCATCAACGAATCAACCCTGTTCAGTTTTGCTGATCCTGAAGATGCGAATCAGGATGGAATCAGTGGTCGCCCGAATATGGTTTTGGACTACACGACGAATAGCTTGGCGATAGGGCGTTTTGGGTGGAAATCCAACCAACCCAATTTACTTCAACAGGCCGCTGGTGCTTTCAACGGTGATATGGGGATTACGTCCAGTTTGTTCCCCGCCGAGAACTGTACCGTGCTGCAAGCGAATTGTTTGACCGCGCCGGATGGCGTGAACAGCATCGAAATATCTGATGCAGAGTTGCAGGCGATTGCGTTGTATTCCCGGTCATTGGCTGTCCCTTCCCGGCGTAACACCAACGATCCCACTACCCAACGTGGCGAGATTCTTTTTGCAGAGGCGCGGTGCAGCGCCTGCCACATTCCGTCTGTGGAGATTGGCAATCACCCGACTATTTCGCAAATCGTGCCGGATACTATTCATCCCTATACCGATTTGCTCCTGCATGATATGGGGCAAGGGCTGGCTGATGGGCAGGATAACTTCCTTGCGACGGGTAGAGAATGGCGTACTGCGCCGCTGTGGGGCATTGGCCTATTCGAAACAGTCAATCACCATACAACCTACCTGCATGATGGTCGTGCGCGTAATCTGGAGGAAGCCATACTTTGGCATGACGGCGAGGCTTCCGCTTCGCGCAACAGTTTCTTGATGATGAATGCGGTTGACCGTGAGGCGCTGCTGATGTTCCTTCGCTCACTGTAAGTCGTTTTAGCGATGGGGGAGATGACATCGGTGATGTCGTCCCCCCGTCGCATGAGCGCCCTGTTCGGTGGGGGCTGGAAAGGGGTTACTTAGGGTTGCTGTGTCAGAAATTCGTGGACGAGCGACTGGAAGTGATGCACACCGTTCTCGCGCAAGGCCGAGAAGCGTCCACGATCATAAGCGTTGGATTGCAGTCCCTTTTGCACGTTTTCGACGATCTCTATATCTTCTTGCTGAATCTGGTCGCTGAACTGGATGATGGTCTGCATACTGTCCCATCCTTCGCCTGTTCCCGGTTGCTGAAAATACCACTCGAAAATGGTCAGCGTCTTGTCCGGGCCGAGGGGGATGATGATGTTGATCGAGGTGTTATCCAGATACACGTTCAGCATCACATTCGGGAAAATCCAGTAGTACAGGGCTTCCGCTTCGGCTTCGGTACGCACATAGCGTCGGTCACGTACTTCGCTATCGGGCGCGACGGGGCGGATGGGCGCGTACTGCGAGGAGTAGTAGCGGAAAGTGTCCACGCGGTACTGGTCATAGTCCAGTTCTTTGAACAGGCCGGGATGCGCCATCGGCAGGTGATAGCCTTCGAGATAGTTGTCCACGTAGACTTTCCAGTTGCAGTCAATCACATAGTCGCGGCGCTCAACCAGACTCATCTTGTCCAGATCGAAACCTTTGCTCAGGATTTCGCGGTTGATCGTACCGTAGATTGCTTCCATTGGATCGGCGGCGGGGTCGAGGTTGACGAAAATCCAAGGACCCCATTCCTCGGCGCGGACAGCATGTAAGCACACATCGGCCTTATTCCAGTTTTTCACGCCTTCAAATTCGGGTGCTTTCAGTAGTTTGCCGTGCAAATCATACGTCCAACCGTGATAGCGGCATTGCAGACTTTTGCGGTTGCCTTGTCCTACCGCTACATTTCCCGCCCGGTGCGGACACACGTTGTAGAAGGCGCGTAACTGGTTGTCGAGGCCACGTGTGACCACCAGCGGTTGCCCCACCACATCACAAGTGAAGAAGTCTCCCGGACGACGTACTTGATCGGCACGACCAACCGGTTGCCATGTCTTGTGGAAGATGCGTGGTTTTTCCAGTTCCAGAATGCGCGGGTCGGTGTACCAGCGGGCGGGCATGGTGGAGGCTTCGGCAAGGTCGCTGGCCGGGGTGTAGTCGCTCAAATCAATTGCATTGTACAAGTCAAGTGTCATTAATACTTCCTTTATTGCAAATATGACGAACCGATAGGGTAAATCAAAACGCGGGAACGCTAATGAGTCGGTTCTCGATCAGGCTAGGTTCAGTTGGGGGAGGTCATTTATCCGCGAGGGCGAGCAGGCACAGGGCATAGTGACTGCGCGGCGGCGCAATCCACTGTTGCATGGTTGATCTATAGAGGGCAAACCGCGTCATAGCCGGGATGGAGCGCGGCTAAAAGACGATGCGCTGCGTGGCGAGCAGGAATGCCAGCCCTAGCACGACCACATTCATGAACAGGAAGATGGACAGGAACATGCGCTCCACTGCCGTCATGCCGAGAAACAGCTTTTCGACTCGTTCTTCGACATCCGCTTCCGGCTCGATGATATTATCTTCGGCCTCAAAATTAAAATCTTCTTCGGGTGTATTGCGGAGTTCTTCAAGCATACTGACCCCCTCCTGATTGCGTAATTGATACAAGAATAAAAGCGTTCTGCTGGCCTGTCAATTCGCTCGCTTCCACACGCCATCCACCAGTGTGAAGTACACTTCGATCTGCGCGGTGCTGTTTCCTTCGCCCACTTCGGCGGTTGCACGCAGCAGCGGTTGCCCATCTGCACCGGCTTCCACCTGCGCTGATACTACCACCACACGCTGTTCGGTGGGCGGTTGGCTGAAGCGTTGATAAGCCACTGTCCTTACTGCTTCGTCGCGAGTGTCGTACAGGTTCAAGAAATTACCTTCGTCCGCTTTGCGGATCAGGTCATTTTCGGTGACTAAGCGCCATGTCAGGAAATCGCGCCAGTCCAGATTGGCCTGATACAGTGCGCCCACGCCGGTGATGTTCGTCAGCAGCGCAATGCTCGAATCGGGCAGTAGCGAAGCTGCCAGTCGTCCCACCGCCGCGTCGCCATAGTTGGTGGCGAGGCTGTTGATGATGAAGGCGTTGGTATTGATCTGCACGAAACGCCCTACCAGCCATGACACCAGCGCCTGTCGCAGATAATAGGCATCCGCCGGATAGATGGGTGGCAGCGTTCCGGTGGAAGCCGCAATCAGGCGATCCGCCAGCGCATTCGCCACTGCCATCTGTAGGGACAGGTCGAAAGGCTGATCGCTGCGGGCGGCGGTCACGGAAGGGGAGGCGACTTGCAGCAGCCACGAGTCCGGTGCAGCCCATCCGGTTTGCAGCGCGGGGTCGGGCGTGATGTCCACCTCGACAGCGGGTGGCGCAGTACAGGCGAGGATGGTGCAGGCGGTTTGTAGCCACACCGCTCCCGAATCTGCCACCGCTTTCGCCAGCGCCGCGTCCACACCATAGGCGCGTACCGTGATCGTGTCGCGGGCTTCAGTGACGCTCTCGCCCCAGAAGGTGTAATCTGGCGGGACATGCCGCCAGCCATCCTCGTAGCGCCAGTAGAACCACTGACGGGTGAAGGGTTCGCTGTTCAGGATTTCCTGCACCGCCACCCGCGCTCTCGTTTTATCCACGTCTACCGAGCGAATATCACCGCTGAGTTGAATGTTTTGCGTGGTTTTCAGGTCTTGAATCTGGTAGAAAAATTGCGTCTGCTGCTGTATCCAGTCGGCGGAGGCGCTGCGCTGCGCGGTCAGGAAAGCATTCAAATCGCCCAACCGCAGCGCCGTCACTTCGGCATCCACTGTGTTGCGGAGCGATTGCTCAATCTCCGTGTCCACCGTTTGAAGGCGCAGGGCGATAAATGCTGCCACCGCCACCACGAGGCCGAGTACCACCAGCAAGAACAGCAGGATACGCACCCGCGCTAATCGGCGGCGGCGGGCGGCTTCCGGGTCTTCGCCCCCGCGCTGGATGTGCGTTTGTTCCGCTTCAATTTCCCAGTCAACCTTGATGCCCATTCGCTACGCCTCATCTCCCAGTGCCACATCCCCCGCGATCACGCGCCGCACCTCACCGCTGGCGGTGAGGACGAGCAGAGCGCCATCCGCCTCCACCCCTTGCGCCGTGCCGCGCAGCATGTGTCCGTTTTGCTCCACACTCACCCTGCGCCCAAGCGTCACCAGCCGATCACGCCACGTCGTGAACAATTCTCCGGCAGGCAGCGCCGCCCCCGCATCAATCCGTTCCAGCAGCGTTTGTAGCAGCGCCGCCCGTTCCAGACGCACTCCCGCGGCAGGCTCAAGGCTACAGGCTAATCCTTCCAGCGGCGAACCGCTGAAATCGGTGCGGATATTCACGCCCATTCCCAGTACTACCCCGCCCAACCGATCGCCGTCCCAGACTGCTTCGGGCAGTACGCCGGAGAGTTTTTTGCCGTTGATCTGCACATCGTTCGGCCATTTGATGCCTGCTGTCACACCCACGCTGGCGACCATCTCGCAGATGGCGACTGCGCCGAGCATGGTGATCTGTCCGAGGGCGCTGGCTGGCGGGCGCAGGATGACTGACACAATGAGCGCCGTCCCTGCCGGAGCGTGCCACGTTCGCCCCAAGCGTCCGCGTCCCTGCACCTGTTCGTTTGCTACCACGACGGCTCCGGCAGGTGCGCCCGCTTCCAGCCATGCCCGTGCGAGGTCGTTAGTGCTGCCCACCTGCGCCTGGAATTGTACCGGACGCGGCGCGAGGAGGCGGGTGATTTCG
>CAIVEA010000440.1 GCA_903904765.1 uncultured Chloroflexota bacterium | reverse complement strand
GCGCACCATGAACTCCGTGCCGCTGCCCACCGAACTTGTGAATGAGATGTTCCCGTTGTGCATATCAATCGCCCGTTTCGCAATCGAAAGCCCCAACCCCGTCCCTTTGATATTGCCTACATTGTTGGCACGATGGAAAGCCTCAAAGAGTTGATGCTGATCCGATTCGGGGATGCCGATACCCTGATCTCGGATATGCAGCACCACATCCTCCGCGTCCTGCCGCAAACACACCGAAATCGTGCTTTGTGGTGGCGAATATTTAATGGCATTACTCAGCAAATTGGTGATAATCTGTCGGATGAGCATCCTGTCCGCCATGATGATGATATCATCCTCAAACTGGTCAATCGTCAGGCTGTGCGTGATGCCCGTCCCCTTAAATTCATCCAGTATGCGCCGCATGAACTCGCTCAACACAAAGCGTTCAGGGTTGATCGCCAGCTTGCCTTCCTCGATGCGGTTAATCATCAAGATGTCATCCAGCATGCGCGTGAGGTGGTGGATTTGTTCAGCGATGCGCTCAAAGCGTTTACGGCGCTGCGTCTCATCCATACGGTCATAGAAATCGCGCAGTGTCTCGTAGGTGGTGGAGATGATCGCCAGCGGTGTGCGGAACTCGTGCGAAGTCATGGTCACGAAGCGCGTTTTCATCTGGTTAAGTTCGCGCTCTTGTATAAGCGCGTTCCGCAACTGTTGTTCGCTCAAGCGCAGCGCCCCCTCAACCTTTTTCAAATCCGAAATGTCGGTTTCGACCACGATGAAGTTCACCAGCTCGCCCGCTTCATCGTAAGATGGCTGTACGCCCATCAATGTCGAATACTCCATGCCGGCGCGGGTGTGGAAGCTGGTTTCCGCGTTGAAGCCCCGCTTATCCCGCATGCACATCTTCCAGAGTTCGATCACCCGTTCATCCGGCAAATGCACACTCAATTGTGTGCCGATCAATTCATCCGCCGAAAAGCCGGAGCGTTCCACATAGGCATGGTTCACCCACTCGATCACGCCTTGTGGGTCAGTGACGACCACCATATTGTTGATTCGGTCTGCCACTTTAGAAAGTTTCTGTGTCTCCTGTACCAGTCCCACAATGCGCGTGGCGTTCTCCGCCCGCAACCGCACCAGATAGTTGAAAACACCGGAGGTAATGACGCTCAACGAAGCAAAACCGATCAGCGTCACGAACAGCGTGAGAATCATACGCCCGATGTCATTCACCAGCACATTCGCCACTCCGGTTAAACTGGTGGCTTCGCGTTCGCGGCTGATCTCCCCGTCCGCGGTGAGCTGGTTAAAATCCAGTTCGAGGTTACGCAGGTCGGTAATCAGCGCATCATGATCGGCATCCGACACGGTTGGGTTGGCAATATAGGCCAGCACTTTCGGATTGACGGTTTGATCCCAAATATCCACCAGTCCCCGATTACGATCAAACAGAGCCGGATTCGCCAGCGTATCGCGCTGAACATCCACAGTAGCTTCCTGCATCCGTTGCGCGACAAATGACCGCTGTAATTCGAGTTTGTCGGTATCCGTCGAGTGGCTTTCGATCAGCACCATCAGCCGCAACAACTCGCGTTGCACCATCGCCAGTGTGCGGACATTCCCACTGAGCGCACCACTCAGGGTATGTACGGTCTGGTCATACTCCTGAATCCCGTTCAGGCTTTCGATACCCATGATGATCGAATAGGCCAACGCGAACACCGAGAGGACTGCTAATCCGAGCAGTACCAGCGCAAACCAGCGATCGCGGGGGGTCGTTGTAAACTTACGCATAGAAGATGGCTGTTTTATTGCTGCAAACTACGACTTCAACCATACAATACACAATCACACGTTACACTTATTAGGGTTTCCGGTTCAGTAAAATCGGATAACAATCCAAGCACTTCAGTACAAATGACAATCTTATAATATTTAGATTATTAAGTGTTGTACAGCAGATTAAGAACAGATGATTCCAGACTATAAGGTGCGTGTTCAGCCCGCAATCGCCACTGCTTGCTGCGGACTGAACACGCGAACATCCATGTTTATTTCACTTCAATGGTCGCCAGTTGCCAGATCCACAGCGGGTCATTCTGTGCAGGATCGAGTTTGTAATGATCCGCAGGATACACGATGCGGGTGGGACCATAGTGTTCCACGCTCATGCGTTCACCATCCACCTTCGTCGCCAGCACCACCGGATACAAGCCCACTTCCGACACTGGGAAATCCACCGCGTAATCATTGAGGGCGATCATGTGCAGATTGGTCGTGCCTTCAGGAATTTTGGCTACCGCCAGCAAATCCTTCAGCAGCACCCCCTGAAACGTGACGACTTTACCTTCGGCCTGATGGTCATTGGTGGCATATTCCACCAGCCCCAACTTCTCCAGTGTTTCCATATCGAATTGAAGGGTATCGCCCACATTGGTTGTCCCCACGCTGCCGGTAAACGTCAGAATGACATCGCCCGTCGGCGCAGGCACAGCATCACCGGGCTTGATGGTCGCATCAGTCACACGCTTATACACCTGATCGTACTGAGGCGTAGCATCTTTCGGAGGTTCGGCATTCCCGCCGCAAGCTGCAACAGCAACCGCAATGAGGATGAAAAACAGAACGCGCAATGATTTGATAGACATAGCTCACCTAGACCTCTTATAGCCTATCCCGGACAAAAACGGATTAATCCAACCGGAGCCTCAAATAACCATTTGTTACGCCGATCTTCACCTTCCCCAACCTGCAAACGACCTTGCTATTCAGCAACCCCCAACGTTCGCAGGATATGAACAATAATTACGCACTGCGTATGATTGTCCAAAAAATTACAAAGTTGACAAGAATAAT
>CAIVEA010000439.1 GCA_903904765.1 uncultured Chloroflexota bacterium | reverse complement strand
GGGCATAATCCAGCGCATCGCCAATGTCGCGGATGACGTTCAGGATTTCGTCATGCGTCAGGCGTGTGCCGGCTTTGGCATGGTTCTTGATGACCCCGCGAAGGTCTTTGCCTTCGATGAAGCTCATCGCCATGTAATACAGCGTCCCTACCTGATCGAACTGGTAGATGCCCACGATATGCGGATGATTCAGGCGGGCAATCGCACGCGCTTCGTTCTGGAAGCGGGTGCGGTATTCTTCCTGATCTTCGCCAACGGGTTGCGCGTCAATCACTTTAACTGCGGCGTAACGGTTGAGCTTCTTATCCAGCCCCCGGTACACCCGTGCCATGCCGCCCTGTCCCAGCATGTCCACGATAATGTAATCGCCCAATTTCTTGCCAATAATCGGATCGGATGCTGCCATCATATTTCCTTGTCGGCGCGATAGATCACATGTCTTGTCTGACCGTGCCTCTATGCTACACCGAACCGCATTTATGAACCACCATTACAGGAATTGTCGTCATGTGCGTGTACATCACTATGCAGGATTGAGGGGCATTCATTCAGTGGTAGGCTTTTTTCTGAGTATCGAGGGTTTTGTCGTGGGGACACGATGAACCATCGTGTCCTTTTGGGTTGCCGACAGGTGGACACGGCCTGCGCCGTGTCCCTACGAATCCCTTCCCTTTGCGGGGCGGCTTAATTCCCCACGTATTCCGGCAGGGCGCTCACCTGTACCGGAATGCCCAGCCGCACGATCTTGAGCAGGTTCGCCGTGCCAGACACCCAGCCTTCTTGCTGAGTCACCGTGTCCGGGTTGATGAAGCGAATGCGTATCCAACTGGCATCCGCCGTGCGCCCCAGCACATCCACCTCAGTTCCGGCGGGCAGGCTGATGATGCGCGTCCCGTTCGGGCTGGGCGTGGCGCGAATATTGACGCTGGGCGCGGTGAGCGTACCCACGTACAGGCGGTCAATCGGCAGCCCTTGCCCGTAATCGGTGAGCGTGACCACCCGCAGCGGTGGGTTGCCCGTTGGCGAACCCATCACAATGAAGGTGTATACCACGCCGCTGACCAGCTGCGCGTTGGCGATCTGCGCGATATTGGTGGCCGACCCGGCAGGCACAAAATCCAGTTCTTCGTACAGTCCGGTGGGGATTTCCTGTTCGGTGGCTTCCGCGCCAAAGCTGGCGGGGGCGGTCAGCGTTTCTGGCAGTTTGAGCGTGCCGGGGACGAGCGTCGGTGCAGGAATAGGGGTGGCCGCGCCCGCTTTGATTTCCGGTGCGGGGAAGGCGGGCGTGAGCAGCGATAGCGGCGGCAGGCCGTCCGCTGCGTTCACCACGCGCACCCGTGCGAAATCACGCTGCGTCTGCGAGATGTTATCCGGCAGCAGGGCGATCATAATGTCCCCGCCCGGTGTGTTGACGACGGTGGGCGCATTGGCGGTATCCCCGCCTGCGCTGACCGCGTTGAGCGCGGCGGTATTGTCCGCACTGGAATTGACCATGAGCAGTGTCCAGTTGATCTGGCTGCTATTCTGCGGGGTGACGGTGAAAGTGGCCTCGCCAATGGCAGGTGCATCCAGCGGCAGCCCGAACTGACGCAGCGTGATGGTGTGGCTGTAGCTCTCCAGCCCCAGATATTCGGTCACGCGGCCAAAGTTCATCCGCCCTGCCACCAGTCGCCCATCCAGATATACATCCAGCACGGCGGTGCTGTGCGCGGCATGTACCACGCGCAACCGCAGTCCGTTCTCCTGCGGCGGTTCAATCGGGGAGGGCAGCGTAATCAAGCGCGGCGTGGGCGACAGCGCCCCCACCGTGCCGGATGACCCTCCGACTACCGGCTGCACATCCGGTACGACGATTAGCGTGTAAAAGGTGTTGGCGTAGAAGTTCTGGTCGCCCACACGCGCCAGCAGCGGTGTGGCGGGCGCGTCGGCATCAATGATCGCCAGCGGGTACGCGCCGGCTTCCACATCTATCGTGCCGTAGGGCTGTTCAAAACCGATCTGGTACAACAGTGCTTCGCCGGACGGGTAGCCGATGCTGATACGACCTGTCGTGCCGGGGGCGAGATGCACCCCGGTCAGGCGCGTTTTGCCCAGCGGAATCGGGCTGCGGTCATCGTCCATGACGTAGATCGCGCCGCTTTGCAGGATGGACGGCGGCGTTCCGGTAGCGGACGCGAACACGGTCTGGTAGGCAATTGCGGTTTTGCTGTTGTTGGCGGAAATGTCCAGCAGGCCGTCCGCGATGGGCAGACTGAGCGCGTCCGCATCCACCGGACGCAGCGCAACGGCGTGCTTGCCCGTCGCCACGAACAGGTCAGGCGTGGCGCTACCCGACGGCAGCCCGTAGGCGATGCGTTCGCCATCCAGAAACACATCCACCGCGCCGATGCCGACCAGCGCATTCACCACGCGCAGCCGTCCGGTGTTGGTGTCCGCCATTTGCGCGGGACTGATGCGCCCCAGCGTGAACAGGAGCAGACTAACCACAGCGCATATTCCCAGCCATTTGCGGATCATCAAAGTTCCCCGTGAAAAGTTCATAATCCCTCTGCCTATGGCCGGACAGTCGGAGTAGCGGTCAAATTGGCGGGCGCGACGAGGAACACCGCGAAGGTTTCCTGCTGTGCGCCGCGTGAACGGCAGTCCGCACAAATGCGGATGACGTGCGGCCCGGCGCTCAAGCCCTCCGGCAGTTCCAATGTTTCGCTGATCGAACCGTCATCTTTCACCGTTCCGGTGAGCAGCGCCGATGCGTTGTCATCCAGTGAGATGGTGAACGGCGTTTTGGGCGCGTAGTGCTGCCCGAAGATGTCCAGCGTGGTGCTGGCGGTGTTGGGCGGTGCAGGGTCAACCTGCATGGCGGGCGCGGCGAAATCTGGCGTATTGGTCGGGCGCGGCGTGTTGGTGGGCGGCGGCGTGCGGGTGGCGGTGGGCGAGGGCGGCGGCGTGGCGCTGGCCTCCACGATGGGCGACTGTGCCGTGAGTGTGGCGGCGACGGCCTCAAAGACCGCTGTGGCCTGTTCCTGTGTGTTGCTGCTGTCGCTGATGTTCTGGGCGCTGGGCTGGATAATCGCCAGCTTGACCGCACCTTCTGCCACACCGGGCATCATCACGAAGTCATACGTGCCGCCCGCGCTCATCTGGAAGGCGGGTAACTGGTCAATCACGCTGCCCGTCCCGCTGAGCAGCACCCGCGCCTCGTATACGCCGGGGGTGCGCCCCGCATAGCCGGATGCGTTGGTGAATTCGGCCTGTCCCACATTCACCCAGCCTTCATCGGCGGCGCGGCGCGTGGTGGCCGGGTCTTCCGCCGGACGGATTTCGAGCGTCAGCGGGCGGGTACCCGGCAGGGCGTGAATCAAGCGCACGCTGGCGTTGATGACCGAGGGAGGCGGGTTCTGGGCGAAGGTTTTCATCACCACCTGTTCACCCTCGTCCACGAACAGCACAATCTGATCGCTATCCGCCTCAGCAGGTTGCAGCGGGCCGAGCAACCCCTGAAACACCTGCCTATTCTGCGTATTGTTGACCAGCAGCCGTATCCCGTTTTTGGGCAGCGGCATCGAGTCGGTCAGGCCGCCTACCGGAAATTCGCTTAGTTGGAGATCTGTGGTGTTGTAGAACACGTTCAGCGCCCCGGCGTTGGCGGCGATATTGATGAAATGTACCCCGACTTCCGTATCCAGAAAACGGGTTGCGCCTGCGAACAGGATGCTGCTGCCGAACTCCAAGCCCTGCGGTGAGGTGATGACTAGCAGATAATTCAAGCGGTTGACAAGCGAGAAGGGCTGCGTGGAGAACAAATATTGTGGCTGCGCGGCACTTACATCGTACACGTCGAGCGCATAGCTTCCGGTGGTGATGTTGAACGCGCCGTTCAGATCACGCGGGATGACGTTGAAGCCAACGGCACGCTGGATGCTGGGCAGGAACAAATCCACCTGCGGCAGCGCCGGATTGGCCTGCATCACCAGCAACCGTGCTGTGCCGCCGCCCACCGGAGACGAGTCTTCGACCACCGGGACGAGTTCTGCGCCGGGGCCGAAGTTGGCGATCACGACCGAAACCAGTGCGCCGGGGGCGACGGTGATGGCTTTGCTGTTCAGCGGCGGCATGGAGGCGTTTTCGTCCTGCCCGATTTGCGAGGGGCGCACCGAAAGCTGCACCGCACCCGGCTGGACGCGGAAATACGTGGTGGCGTTGCCGTAATCCACACCCATTGCTACCCGCTGATCGTTCAAATACACATCCAGCGGCTGCGTTTCGACGCTACCAACGTTGCGCCACGCATGGGCGAAACGTATCCAACCGGGCGCATCCGCCGCCACTTCGACGGCTGCACCATTGGTGGGCAGGAGCGCAAAAGTGGGCGTGAGCGTGGCGCTAGGGATGGGGGTTGGGGTGGCGGTGAAGAAGCGCGTAGGCGTGACGGTGGACGTGGGTGTGATGGTAGGCGTGTTGGAGGGCGTAAGCGTGACACCGCCCTGCGCCAACACCGTTTCGGTCAGGCCGATGTTGACTTGTGCCGTGCTGGTGAGCGCCTCCGCTACACCCTGCGCCAGCGCATCGGTATTATCCACAGCGGTGATGACGACAGTGATGGCGGGTGGGGTAGGGATTTCGGTATCGCAGCCCGTCAGCGCGGCAACTACCACTAGCAGAGCGAGCAGCAGCAGCGACCAGCGCGGACGGAAAGAGGTTGAGTGCGCGTGTGAGGTCAAGTCAGACATCCCTCTATAGCAGTTCGGCTAGAAAAACGATGTCGCCGGGGATAAGCCCGCGCTGACTGAGTACCGGATTATCCTTGCGGAGAATATCAATCGGAACGCCGTAATTGCTGGCGACCAGATCGAGCGTATCCCCGGCTGTCGCTTTGTACAGTTTCAAGCGGCGTGGCGGGTCGAACGCCTGCACGCCTTCCGGGATAATCAAGGTTTCGCCGCCTGTACCCGCGTCCACTTCCGGGCGCAGGTTGTTCGCCATGCGAATCGCCTCGACGGTGGTATTGTAGCGCAGCGCCAGATCGAGCAAGTGTTCACCGGGCGATAGCGTGACCAGACGGTACTGCGTCTGCGGCGCTTCGCTGGTGCGCGTGGCATCATACAAAGCCGCGTGGACGGCAGTCTCGATGGAGAGTGTGACGCTGAGGTTGTAGAGTTCGAGGCGGTGTGTGTGGTCTTCGTTGACCACGTATACACCTACACCCACAAAAACGGCGATAACCAGCATTAGGATGAGTAAAAATCGGACGGTACGCAGCAGCATAAAAGCTCTCTGACCCGTAAGCGAGTGAGACTACATCCTTGTTCTACAGGGGAATTGAGTCCCTGTCAACTTCATAAACGGTTTTATAATTCAACCCATGCCTTACGCTTTAGATTTCTTTACAATTCGCGTCTGAAGGCCACCGCTATCCTGTGCTAGACTAAAACCAGTTATGGATAGCGTAAAGCACTGTTCGCTTCTTCGATTCAACCTCATCTCATTACCTTGCACTGAACATGAGATGGGGTTTTGACTGTATGGGGGGATACCCGTGTTATTGATCGCCCGCGCACCTGTTCGCATCAGCTTTGGCGGCGGTGGAACTGACCTGCCTGCGTATTACACCCAATTCGGCGGCGCTGTGCTGAGCACCGCCATCAACCGTTATATCTATACCTTCATCTCCAAAGCAGCCGGGGACGCGCTGCAAATCATGTCGTCGGACTTCCGCGCTTTTTACCGGCATGAAGTGGGCGCGGCCTTTGAAACCGAGGGCGAACTGGGGCTGGCGAAGGCCGTCTTGCGTGAGTTCGGCGCACCGGATGGGCTGGATGTGTTTCTGGCCTCACAGATTCCGCCGGGGACGGGGCTGGGTGGTTCTGGCGCGGTGGCTGTCGCCATGATTACGGCGCTGGCCGGTTGGAAAGGGCAGACGCTGAGCAAGCAGGAAGCGGCGGAACTGGCCTGCGACATCGCCATCAACCGCCTGCACCTGCCCAGCGGCAAGCAGGACGAATACGGCGCGGCAATGGGCGGCCTGAATCAAATCGTGTTCACGAAGGACGGCACGACGGTTACGCCCGTCCCCGCTGCGCCGGAGACGCTCGAAACGCTCCAGCAGCGGTTGATGCTGTTCTTCACGGGCAAGTCGCGCAATTCGGAGAAAATCCTCGCCAGCCAATCCAACGCCAGCCGCCAGCAAGACCCGGCCACGCTGGAACGGATGCACCGCATCAAGGCGCTGGGACAGGATATGCTGGAAACCATCGCAAGCGGACGGCTGGACGATTTCGCGGATTTGCTGCATCAGTCATGGGTGCAGAAGCGCGGCGTGAATGCCGACATCAGCAATAACCAGATTGACCAAGCCTACGACAGCGCCCGCAAGAACGGCGCATTGGGCGGGAAGATCACGGGCGCGGGCGGCGGCGGCTTCCTGATGCTGTACGCGCACCGCGAACAGCAGCCGGCCATCACCCGCGATCTGGCGGCGCTGGGGTTGGCACGGATGGATTTCCGCTTCGACTTTGACGGCGCTCGTGTGCTGGCGCGGATTTGAGGGGCAAGAGTTCCCTATCCCCTGACCCCTTTCCCCATACATGGCTGAGGGGGCGACAGTAGATAGGATCAGGAAGGAGGGGAAGCAGACAGAAAAGTTTGCCTCCCCTCT
>CAIVEA010000438.1 GCA_903904765.1 uncultured Chloroflexota bacterium | reverse complement strand
TCTTGAACGATGGCCAGCAAATGATTAATCTGCATCGGCTTGAGTACCGGATCGCCTTCCACATCTAATTGGATATCCAGCATCCCTTGAAAACGTGGGTCTGCGATCAATGCACGCAGGCTCGGAATGAGGGGTTTGGTGGGCGAGGTGGTTCGCAATGAGACCATATAGGTTCGCAGGTCGGAATTCACGGCGTTCAATACGCTGCGGGCTTGTGTTAACCGTCGAACTGCATCTGGTTGACCGGCAATCATTCCCTCCAGCGATTCCAGTATCAGACTGGCCGAATATACGCCTTGAATAGCGCCATCATGAATTTCCTGACCGATTCGCTCACGTTCAGCGGCCTGCACACGCTCAATTTCCATCTGTTCGATTTGCAGGTCAATTTCAATTTCAAAAACTTCCAGTGCGCGAATGATCGTGATAGCCAGTATCAGCCCGGCAGTAGAACGCAACACTTCTATAGGTATGCCCATCAGAAGATGCTCAATCCAGAGGCGGTTAATCACCGAAGCTGGGAAAAAATTCGCGACGGGTACAATGACACCCGCCAAGAGTGCATACACCCCCAGCACGATACCTGCAATTTGCAGCATGCGGTAAATATGCCGGATATTGAGGGGCAGCACGTATAGACGCGCCTGATGTCGCAGCCCGTAGGCAGCCAGCAGGCTACCGGGGAGTGCCAGCAAATATCGCGCCCAGATATTCATGATCCGAAACTCGGTTTCGATACTCTCGCTCATGATTTGCCGAAAGAAAAACTGGACTGCCCACAGAAAACTGAGCGCAATGACCGCATAGCGCAGCCCCGGCCAATCATCTGCCAGCAACGCAGCCCCGAAGATCAGCAAACAAACGAAGGAGAATGCCAGCAGCAGGATTTGTACGGTCCACAGAATTTCAATGATGGAATTCGGCAGATAATCCGATTGGATCGGGATGAAAATATATCCCCACTCATGAATTCCGTGCAAGATGCCGAAGGCTGCCAACCACCCCAGATCGCGAGCCAAACGCAGGCGGCTGTGACGGCGCGATTGTAAAAATACCACCAGCCCCATCGTGAAGAAGGAGAGGCCGTAAACGAACAACACAATGCTGTGATTGAGTTCAAAAAATTTGTGGATAAAATCCATATTAATCACAATATTTCCAACGAACCTCAGCGATATTCTAGCAGGTTTGCCACCTTGACACACAACACAAGAGGGCTGCACATTGGCAACCCTCTTGTTGAAGATGCTGAATGTTAAAGTTTACTGTGCGAAACTGAATGCGATGGGGTCACGAGCTACTGCATGACGCACCTGTGCATTATCGAAGTTCGCGATCCCGAAGTAGTAAGCAGCGGTCAGATCATCGAACTGCACATCGTATTCCGAACCCGTCACCAATTTGCGACCAAACTCTAGCGTCCAGACACCATCTACCCACTTCCAACCCGCGCTGATGTCGCCACCATCGCCCACGAACTCGCTCTTGATGATAGCGGGCAGACGGTCACCCGGTTGGAAGAGCGACGGGTCAAATGGAACGGCTTCACTCTTCAGGATGTAGCCGGGGGTTCCATCATGGGGGAAATCGCCGGGGGGCATGAAAGCGGGGGCGGTCTTATCTTCGTTGACATTGTTCGAGTAACCACCCGATTCCGACGGATCACTGTGGCGGCCTGCTTCAGGTTTCTCGGCTGACCAACGAACGCTGTCCACATACTGGTCATGCACCTGATTCAGGTTACGCACCGACTTCCAGTGCCAGATGTCGCCCATCTCGCCTTCGTTTTCCGTGAACTTGTTGCCATAAGGCTTGCCCGTGCCGTCATTGCGATGGCAGAGGATACCGCAACCTTCAGTTGCGAAGTCGGCAATACTGTTGTTGATCGGCCAAATGAAGGAGAGTTTATCTTCGTACCACAGGTTGTTATCACCACCCTTGTCGTCGGGGTCTTTTAACTGCTTCCAAGTCCCATCCGCCTGCATTTCCCACGGCGAACGGATATTGCTTTCAGTCGGGTCTGCCCATGTGACGAGGAAATACACCATGTCGCCGCTGTAAACCGACTTGAGGGTGATGGTCGTCGCGCTGTCATTCGCCCCTTTTTCTGTTTCCACTTCCACTGCCACTGCGTCTGCCCACACGGCATCATCCGCGAGGCCATCCAGCGTAGGAGCTTCGGTCACTTGCAAGGAAACGAGTGCGTCATTGCCGGATGCAGCACCAACTACCGAAACACCCGTTTGACCGAACGAAACGGCAATCAGTAATGCAACTGCCGCAAACGCCACGACGAGGAATACACTGCTTCGTTTCATGATGGTTCCTTCCAAAATGCAACTTTCTGATGAATACCGGACAGCATGGTTCAATACCGATACTTATCCGTGTTCTTTTCACTGTAGAAGATGTGCGTCTTTCACAGAAGGTGTATATGTCCCTATTTTTCCGGGACAATTCGGTAATCTGGAGGGTGCAAGCGTGATACAGGCGAAATAATCCCGGCCTCACCCATATATTCGAGGAGAACTTGTGGAGAGAACTATTTCAGCACAGGGGTGTAGGGAAGAATGTCATGCGCGATGAATGACGAATGTCATACCCCCGACAAGAGAATCCGTGAGAAAATCGGGGTGGCTTAGAAACAGGGCTTCAGACACCCAAAAGTTCTTAACAGCCATTTATAGAATAAATTTACAGAACGCCTCTCCCCAACCCGGAGGGGCGTTCCTTTTACATGGATGCTGCTGCTTGACCTATCCCCATAACTCGCGCAGGAAGGCAATCTTCTCACGGTCATGGAAGGCCTGACCGCCTTCGTGGTGGTTGTAGGCATACACGCGGATGCTCTTGGCCGCCGCGTAATGGTTGTAAGCAGCGTACACCGTCGAGGGCGGGCAAATCTCGTCCATCAGCCCCACCGAGAACAGCGCCTGCCCCTTCGCCCGCGCCGCGAAATTCAGCCCGTCGAAATACGCGAGTGTGTTGAACACTGTCTGAAGGTGGTCGCGGTGAATCTTCAGGTATGTGCCAATTTCGCTATAGGGGGCGCTGTCCGTCACCGCCAGCGCACGCTCGTAATGGCACAGGAACGGCACATCCGGCAGCACCGCCGCCACGCTGGTATCCAGCCCGCCCGCCGCCAGCGCGATCCCACCGCCCTGACTACCGCCCATCACTGCTACCTTCGCCCCGTCCACCGCCGGATGGCTGCGTGCCGCTTCAATCGCCCGCACTGCATCGGTGAATACGCGGCGGTAATAGTAGGTCTGCGGATTCAGAATGCCTTGCGTCATGAATCCGGGGAAGAATGGGTTTGCGCCATCCACAGGAATGTCCGGCGTATCGCCCACCGACCACGCGCTGCCCTGTCCGCGTGTGTCCATAATCAGGTGCGCGTAACCCGCGCTGCCCCACAGCAGCCGTTCGATGGGCAAGCCGCGCCCGCCGCCGTAGCCGATGTATTCCACCACACAGGCCAGCTTCTCGCGCCGTCCGGCAGGCAGCACCAGCCAGCCTTTCACACGCTGTCCGCCGTAGCCGGAGAAGGTCACATCGAACACCTCTAACGTCGCTAGTCCGGTATCCACCGGTGTGAAGGTGGTATCCAACGGATGCTGGCGGGCGGCGGCCAGCGTCCCCGACCAGAACGCATCGAAATCAGGTGCTTCGCGGCGTTCGGGGCGGTAACGTTCCAGTTCAGACTGAGGGAGATCGAAGAAAGCCATCGCTTGTTGCTCCTGAGCATGATTGAATTCGCCAATTCGCTCCTCCATTCTAGCGTCAGTGATGGGATTTTGGCTTCTCGTCCTCTATGCCGTAGTTGCGAAGCAGCGGTGGCTGGCATACACTGGCAATCCTGCCGCCCGCATTCGGGAAAGCTCGGCTATCATGCTCAGACTGCTCTTACACCGCCGTACCCTGCTCCTGCTGGCCGCGCTCATCGGCCTGTTAGGGGGGGTATACCTGTTTGCCACGCTCGACCCGCTGACCAATGATGATGCGTTCGTATACTACAATTACGCCCGCAATTTCGCGGCAGGCCGCCCCTTCGCCTATGATGTCCGCAACATCCCTTCGGAAGGCTTCACCAGCCTGCTATACCTGCTGCTGCTTGTCCCGTTCGAGGCGCTGCACATCAACATGACGTTCATCTCGGCGGTCATTAATTTGCTGGCGCTGGCGCTGACCGCGCTGCTGATGGCGTGGTTGGCAGTGCGCTCCACCCTGCTTACGCCGCGTCAGGGAATCGGCTTCGGGGCGCTACTGTGGGTGCTGCTGACGCTCGACCCGAATATTCGCACCACCATCAACTGGGGGCTGGAGTCGCTGCTGGGGCCGCTGATTCTGGTGCTGGCGGCGGCGGCACTGTGGGCAGCCTGCATGCCGGGAAATGAGCGCCGCGCCCGTCATGGACTGACGGCCTTCTACGCGCTGTTGTTCCTCTCCTACATCACCCGCCCGGAGAGTATGGCCTTCATCGCACTGGTGGGCGGGCTGCTGCTGCTGACCGCGCCCATCCCGCGCCGCCGGGTGCTGCGCGGAGCAATCGGGTTCGCGCTGGTCTTTGCGACCTATCATAGCTTCAAACTGCTGCTCTATGGCGATCTGCTGCCGACGGGCTTTTACCGCAAGGTGGGCGGTTCGGGGCTAATTTATGTGCTGGAATGGGCGCTGGCCTATCTGCCGCTGCTGCTGGCGCTGGCAGCGCTGCTGGTCATCCACTGGCGGCGGGGCGGGGCGCTGTGGCGAGCAAGCTGGACGCTGCTCACGGGCGGGGTGAGCCTGCTCACGCTGGCCTTCTTTCTCGTCACCGCGCCGCTGGTGGGTAACGGCTTCCGCTTTTTGATGACCCCCACCGTCATGCTGTATGGGCTATTGCTGCTGCTGGTGGTTCATCTGGCGGGGGACATATACACGCGGCTGCGGCTTTCGCCCGCGCTGCCCGCTGCGCTGCTGCTGGCGCTGGCGGCGGGGCTGGTCGTCCTGTGCTGGAATGCCAGCGGCGGACGGTTGGATGCGCTCAACATCTACGCCCGTGCCGTTCGCGCCACCGAAGGCCATGCTTACTTGAAACTGGGCGCGTGGCTGAACCACGCGCTGCCTGACCCGCAGGCCATCACGCTAGTATTCGGGGATGCGGGGGCGTTGCCCTATGCGCTGGACAGCCGTTTCATTGACTCGAACGGGCTGACCGAGCCGACCATCGCCCACCTGTTCCGTCTGCCGGATGGTGACGACAAGACGCAGCAATATGTGAGCTACATCCTCGCACAGCAGCCCGATCTGGTGGTGCTGGCCTACGGTGAGGTGAACGCGGCG
>CAIVEA010000437.1 GCA_903904765.1 uncultured Chloroflexota bacterium | reverse complement strand
TGATCGGCGGTTGGTACGACTTCTTCCTTCGCGCCCAGCTGCGCGACTATGCCGCGCTGCGATCTGCCGGTCACAGCCCGTTCCTGACCATCGGCTCGTGGCATCATTTCAACGGGATGCTTGCGCCCACCCCCATGCGCGAAGGACTGCGCTGGTTTGAATCGCAGTTGAAAGGCTACACGGCGCAGTTACGCGCCAAACCCGTGCGGATTCAGATGCTCGGCAGCGGGCAGTGGCGCGAGTATGACGCATGGCCGCCCCCCGCGCAGATTACGCCCTACTATTTGCACGGTGGTGGGCGGTTGGATGCGCTAGAGCCTGTCAGCGCCGATGCGCCCGACAGCTACCGCTACGACCCCGCCAACCCTACGCCTGCACTGGGCGGGAATCAGTTCAGTCCGTGGGCGGGCGCAAAGGACAATCGCGGCCTCGAATCGCGCCCGGATGTGCTGTGCTTCACCAGCCCGCCGCTGGGCGAACCGCTGGAGGTAATTGGCGCGGTGCGAGCAGTGCTGTATGTGCGCTCCTCGCGGGAATATACCGATTTCTTCGCCCGCCTGTGTGATGTATATCCTGATGGGCGTTCGGTCAACATCTGCGACGGCCTGTTCCGCGTGATGCCCGACAAAGCCGAAATGCAGTTGGATGGGACGCTTAAAATCGAAGTGGATATGTGGTCAACGGCCTGCCGCTTCTCCGCCGGCCATCGTCTGCGCTTGCAGGTGTCCAGCGGGGCGCACCCGCGCTGGGCGCGTAACCCCGGCTGTGCCGAGGCGCTCACGCCGGATGCGTTCTATCCGGCAGAACAAACGCTGTATCATGATGGTGAGCATCCTTCGGTGCTGTTGCTGCCGCTGGCTGATCGCTAACGACGAGGTTCAGGCGCGTTCGGCAGTTTTGCCCATCAGCGCCCACAGGTAGCCACGTTTGGGGGCGAACATGAAGGCCAGCACGAAGAAGGCCGTCGCTGTTAGGACGATGGCGGCGCTGGGTGCGACGTGCAGATGCCACGCCATATACAGCCCCACGAGGCCGCTGAGCGCCCCAATCGCCGCGCCGCCCACCATCAGCACGCTCAGGCGCTGCGTGAAGAATCGCGCAGTAGCGGCGGGCGTGACCAGCAGCGCCGCCACCAGCGCCACGCCCACCACCTGCACCCCGATCACGATGGTCACGGCAAGCAGCACCAGCAGCATGAGGCGCAGCGCCTCGGCGGGCAGGTGCAGGGTATGCGCCAGCGTGGGGTCGAAGCTGACCACCAGAAATTCCTTGTAGAACAGGTAGATCACCAGCAGCACCGCCACCCCCGCGATTCCGATCAGCAGCAGGTCGTCGTTGCCCACCGCCAGAATGTTGCCGATCAGCACATGGCTGAGGTCAACTGCGAAATTACGGGCGCTGGAGATAATCCCGATGCCCAGCGCCAGCATCCCTGCGAACACGATGCCGATGGCGGTATCCTCGCGCACCCGCGCACCCCGCGTCAGGAAGCCGATGCCCAGCGCCGACAGCACGCCGGCGATCAGGCCGCCCACCATCAGCGGTTGGTTGCCCGTTGCCATCTGCCCGTTTTGCTGCATCAGGAAGGCCACCGCCACGCCGGGAAGGATGCTGTGCGCCAGCGCGTCCCCCATGAAGGCCATGCCGCGTGTGACCACATACGCACCCATCACGCCGCACACAAGGCCGATCAGCACGGCAGCCAGAATCGCCCGCTGCATGAAGGGGTACTGCAACGGGGCAGCGATCAACTGGCAAAACAGGTCGGCACAGGCAGCGTCCATAGGCTATTCGTCTCTTATTTCGTATTGAAACCGCGTATCAATGGTACTGGTTTCCCGCAGCAGGTTCAAGCCGAACCTGTGCGGGATTGGACTGCGTGGCAAGTGGACTGCCATGCGGGAATGGGCTACACTTCGCGCCGTTCATACAGTCCAACATACAAGGAATACTTCATGGATTGGCTCACGATTCTCATCGGTTTGCTCGGCGGCGTGGCAGTTGGCACACAGACACCCATCATCAACAACATCAGCCAGCGCATCGGCGTGGCGACAGGTAGCATCGTCGTGCATATCAGTGGCGCAATCGTGTCGGTACTGCTGCTCATTTCGCGGGGCGGAGAGTCGCTGCAAGATTGGCGGACGCTGCCGTGGTGGATGTACGGCGTGGGCGGCTTCGGTGTGTTACTGTTCCTCACCATCAACTACACCATTCCGCGCATCGGGGCGGCAGCGGCGATTGCGCTGGTGATCGCTGGTCAGTTGGTAACTGGACTCATGATTGACCAGCTCGGGCTGTTCGGCGCGGTGCCGCGTGCGATTGATTTGGGGCGCATAGCGGGGCTGGCGCTGCTACTGGCAGGCGGCTACCTGCTTGCCCGTTAACAACACGCTCGCCCATCAAAAATCCCCCGCCTTTGAGGACGGGGGATTTTCTTTTCTCCCCTCTCCATGATGCTGAATACAGCTATAGAGAGGGGG
>CAIVEA010000436.1 GCA_903904765.1 uncultured Chloroflexota bacterium | reverse complement strand
GAAACGTGCCGCGCGCGAGCGATTCTCGGGTGAGACCGCTTCCCACGCGGCTCGACGCCCTTGTTCAAAACCCCCGAGACCACGTCGTGCTGTGCGGGAGCCCGATGATGGACAGAGGCCGGTGACTTTCACCGCATGGGAAGACGGCGGAGGACGCCGTACTCCAAGTTGGTCCACAGGTCAGCCAGCGGCGTGCCGCGTTCGAGGTTGATGCTGTAATCGCGCACTTGATCGTCCGCGAGACCGAAGAACGGCAGGCGGCTGACGAGTCGTTCGCCGGTTTCGTCGTAAAGCATGATGCCGCACATGCCCACGCCCATCGCGCTGGCAATGCGTTCGTTGATGGTCGAGTAAAACTCTTCTTCGCGGCTGAGCGAACCGATGGCGTGGGTAATCTCCTGCAAACCGCTGAGTTCGGTATCGCGGCGCTGCTCACGCTGATGCAGGCGCAGGTTTTCGACCACGTTGGCGGCCTGTGCCACCAGCAGGCGCATCTCGCGGATGTCCTGTGAACTGAAGCCGCCCACCGTCCGCTTGTTGCTGATTTGCGCCATGCCGATGCGCTGATCGCCGATTTCCAGCGGCAGCAGCGCGGTATTCTTGATGCCAGCCACGCCGAACACCGGACGCAAGCCCAGTGCCTCGATCAGCGGTTCGTCCTGCGCGTCGTTCGTCACCCAGTACGGCTGGCGCTCCCAGATGTCGCGCTGGGGGCTGTCCGGCGGCATGGGGATGACGCAACTCTGCGCGAGATGATCGGGCAGGCCGTAGAAGGGCAGTTCCGGCACGAGGGCGCGGCGGTCTTGGTCATAGATCAGGATGCCGCAAAATTCAGCGTTCACGATGCTCGCCATGCGCTCGTTCAGGCCGCGATACACGGCACGGGCATCGTCCAGTGCCTTCTCGCCGCGCAGCAAATCGCCCAGCGAGGCCATATCGGTGATGCGCTGCGCCTGCTGGTCGTAGAGTTCGGTGTTGTAGATGGCGGTGGCGACCTGCCGCCCGACGGCTTGCAACAGCGCCAGTTCCGGTTGCCCGAAGCGCCCGACGTGCTTGTGCGCCAGTTCAAACGTACCGATGAAGCGATCACCCAGTTGCAGCGGAACGCCCACATAGCTTTTGAAGAAACCGGAAAGGCGCGGCTGTACCGCCGTGCCATCGTAAATGCTGGCGACCAGCGCCGGACGCTTGTGGTAAGCGATCCAGCCACTCACGCCTTCGCTCAGGCGATATGTGCCGCCGATTTCGTGCAGTTTGAGCAAATAGTTGGAATCGCCCACCCAGCCTTTGGGCGTGAGCGTTTTGGAAGGCGCATCCCACAAGCAAATTTCGCCCGCGTCGGCTGGCACGGCTTTCATCACAATCGAAAGCAGCGCCTGATACACCTGATTCATGCTCATGCTGGCGTTGACGGTTTCGCCAATCTCGTTGATGGTGCGAATCGCCAGCGACAGATCGAGCGATTCCGGGCTGCTGGTGTTGGCGGTGATTTCGCGCATGACCACCACGCGCCGCGTTTCGGGGCCGCTGGGGATGCTGTGTGAGGAGGCTTCCACCCAGCGCGCACCGAGTTGGAACGAGGCTTGCCCTTCGGCAGCGAACAGATCGAGGAAACTCTCGGCAGGCTGCGCGAGGCTGGCGAGATATTCCAGATTGGCGTTGCCGCTGCTCAAGCCCAACCACTGGCGGGCATGTTCGTTGATATACAACAGTTGCCCGTGTTCGCGGCTGACGATCACCGCGTCATCATGATCGTTGACGGGCAGGCTGATGGTTGGCTGGTTATCCGCCGGGATGTAGCCCAGCGG
>CAIVEA010000435.1 GCA_903904765.1 uncultured Chloroflexota bacterium | reverse complement strand
GGCTGTTTGGGCGGGGTCTGGGATGTTTTACACATCGTTGCAAAAACGCCGGAATTCGCAATCGCGGCAGATCGCCCGTTTGGGCGGCGGCGGGGGCATCCGTTCGCTGCGGATCGTCGCCCGGATGGACTCCAACGAGGATACGATCAGCCCGCGCAGCGCCGCCGTCACCGCCACTGGCTGCATCTTCCGCAGCGGAATCAGATAGATATAGGCCGTCTCCACACGGGTCTGAAAGTGTGATTCGACCAGCACAGCATAGGCCGCCACCTGCACCGCGAACGAGTCGGTGGCACGGTTCGAGAGCTTATAGTCCACTGGCAGATACACGCCCTCGCTGATAACCAGTTCATCCAGTTCGCCGGATAAGCCCAGCAGCGGACACTGGATGCGAACATTGAACAGGCGCTCCCCTGCCGGCAGCCCGTAAGCCGACAGGCTGCGGCGGCGGGCACGCTCCCGTTCGCGGACGTGCGCTTCTTCGCCCGCGTCCATCTTGTAGGTGCGCGGGCGCACATCCGGCAGGCAGTTCTCGTAATACGGGAAGCGCGGGCAGTGGATGTGGTTCTTCAGGTCGGTCACGGTCACATAGTCGTGGTCGGCGCGTTCAGAAGGGGTCATCGGAGGAATCTCGTGCAGGTCGGGTCGGCGCGGGGGTGGGGACGGACACGGTTTCCGGCTTGGCGTTGCGGATTTCGGCGCGGCGCTCCCAATCGGCCGCATTGATGGGGATGAGCAGCAGCGCCCCCGGCTCGTCGCCCAGCAGGTCGGTCAGCTTGAGCAGCAATTCCTGTTGATGATTGCGCGATAGCTCGCCGCAGAAGGCGCTGAACTGCGTCCGGTCTAGGCCGTAGTCCATGCAGGTTTCGGCGATCTTCAAGCGGATGCGGTCACTGGTGATGTCGTACAGCAGCAGCGTTTGCATGAGCGGTCAGCTTTCCGCCTCGAAAGGCGTATACACCTCGCGTTCGCCGCGCAGGAAGGTCGCCAGATGGCGGGTTTGGGTTTGCAGCGCATGGCGCAGCGGCACACGCCCGCCTTCATAGCGTACCTGCCCTTCCAGTCCGTCGAGGATGACGCTGGCGAAATGGCGGCGCGTGTCGTCGGATAAACGCCCGCGCTCATCCATCTGGATGCTGTAGCCGCGTGCCACCAGCCCGACGACGGCGCGATCTACCGCCACCTGCCGGAACTCCTCGATGCAATCCAGCACCAACCCCGGCTTGCCCGCCCGGTCAGCATGTAAAAATCCGGCATACGGGTCGAGTCCAGCCAGAATCAGGGCGCGTTCCACCGCCGCGTACAGGATGCCATAGCCGTAGTTGAGCAGGCTGTTGACCGGATCGGACGCGCCGCGTCCGCTGCGTCCCGGCCACGCATAGGTGGTGGGGATGAGCAAGGCCGCCGACTCCCAGTAGGAACGGGCGGCGATACCCTCCCACCCCATCAGCACCTCGCGCCCCGCCGCAAGGGACTCCGCTTCCAACTGTTCCGCCTCCCGCGCCATTTCTTCCAGCGCGGCGGATTGCTGGCGCAGGATAGATTCTTCATCCGGCATTGTTTCGCGGCGGTTGCGTGCCCAGTAGCGCAGCGTGGCGGCCTGATTGCGGATTTTGGCGGCGGTGATGGTGCGAGCGAAATGCCAACCGCGCCCGTCCTCATAGGCCAGCAGTTGCGCCCGCCGCGTGAGTACCGTCCCCGTCAGGCCGGAGGCATACAGACTGGCATACACCCACCCTTCCCGATCCATGAACACAATCGGGATGCCGCGTTCGCAGCAGGCCGCAATCGCATCGGCGGAGATGCTCACGCCGGTGCTGGCAATCGTCACCGTCCGCAGATGCAGCAGCGGCGCTTGTGCCAGCGTCTCCCCGGCGCGGGTGATCTTCAGCCGTTCGGAGTGCTTGCCGATGTGTGTGCCAAACTCGTCCGCCACCAGATGATGTATCACAGGCATCATTCACCTCGTTATCTATAAAGAACCTCACCCCTAACCCCCTCTCCGTAGTCACAGCTGGGGGGAAACAAGCAGCAAACGCTTCCTCCCCTCTCCTAAGCGGGACTCAGCTCGCAGAGGGGT
>CAIVEA010000434.1 GCA_903904765.1 uncultured Chloroflexota bacterium | reverse complement strand
TTCAAACGCCGGATGAAAAACACCTGCGCCATCAGGTACAGGGAGAGGAAAAGTGCGGGTGTCAGGATCAATGATGGGGATATAGCTGGCGCGGTAAGCAACGGCATCAGCAAGAAAAAGCCAGAACCGATAATCAGGTTCAGGCCGGGGTTCATCATCAGGTTCAATTCACGCACATCGTTCGTCACCCGCGCCATGATCTCGCCCACCGACTGCATGTCATGGTAATCCATGCTTTTGCCAAGCAAGCTGGCATACAGTTCATCACGCACATCGCGTTCGATTCGTTGCGCGAAAATCTCGGATGAGAAGTTACGCATGAGTTGCAGCAAACCGCGCAGCAATTGCGACCCCATCACGCCCAGCACAAGTGGCACAATATCTTGAAGTTGGCTGCCTGCAATAATTGCATTAAAAGCCAGCCCGATAAAATACGGTACCGCAGAAGCCAGCGCCGCGTTACTGAATGCGCCAATAATCATTAAAACCGCCACGAGGGGGTGGCGGTTAATATGCGAAAGAATGAAACGCACAGGACTGGAACGGTTCGAGCGAAACGTCGAACGTGCCACAAATTCAGAGGCCATAAACGCACCTTATGTCCGAACAATGACGGCACAATTTATGGTATCATCCCCTTCGCAGGCCACTTATGACCAAGATCACATTGGTACAGTCACACAGGGATTCCATCCTATGGCAGCAATATCGTCACCCAACCCGACGCAAGCAGTAAACTGGCTCCCACACACCTTGCGCCTGTGGAGCATCGGCACGCTCGGCATGGCAGTGGCGCTATCCACCCATCAGAGCGACACACCGACACTACTCGGGCGTTATTCGACGCTAATTGCGGTCATGTTGGTCGCCCTGTTCATGCTGGCGGGGGCGGCCTATGGCGCTGCACATTATCTGCAACAACATGCACAACGAGCCACATTTGTCGAGAACAAGCTGTACCGATGGCGCACGCAGCGGTTGGCTCTACCACTCATTACAATCACGTTTGGGATCGCTGTGGGCGGGGTATACCTATTTTTCTTAGGCGATCATCTGCCCACCTACGCCCTGATGCGAACCTATATTGCTTTCTCGTTGCTTCTGTTCGCGCTAGCGATTCTAACGGGGGGGTCAACAGCACCGCACACACGTCCGCCTGCGCTTAAATTCGTCCTGCCCGCGTTGCTGATTCCGGTTGTTCTAGCCATTTTTGCCAGTGCCGTTATGCCGCCGCTGCTCAAGACCGACGAAGCCTTCACCTTGAGCATGGGGGTCAATCTGCGCGATTTTGGTAATATGTCCCCACTGATCTATAAAGGCATCTATGCAGATCATTATGCTTGGGGCGGATTGTGGTTACACGGACTCGCCTACTGGATGCGTGTCTTTGGAGAAGGTCTGGCGCAGGGGCGGCACTATATCCTGTTCGCCGGGGGCATAGCCACACTCCTGACGGGGGTCGGGGCAGCGCGACTGTATGACCGATCAACCGCAGGGTTCAGTGCGCTCATCATGGCATTTATGGTGCTGCGGTTAGGGTATCTGCGCCCCGATATGTGGGTCGCTTTGTACCTGTCGTGCGCTTTCGCTGCTTATGCCTATGCTCAATCGTCACGCAAGTTCGTCCTTCATGTTCTGACGGGATTCTTTATAGGCTTGACCATTGATGCAGCTCCTATTGGATACCTATTCGGGGTGGGATCTGCCCTTCTCTACCTAACGCGAACCTTACGCACCATGCGTCAGACCGGAATCAGCGCAGCACGTCCGCTATTCGGTTTAGGTATTGGCGGATTCGCAGCAATCGGGGTCTATCTCATCACGCGATCCGGTTCGAGTTGGTTCACGGGCGCGTCCATCGAGAATGACTACTTCAGCACACTACTCACCCGCATCCGAACGCTATCTCCCGCAACTGATCTCAACACCCTATTCCTCAGCCTAGCCCCGCTTACCGTATTAGCTATCGTTGGGGGAATCGTGCTGGTGCGGCGCACAAACGCGGATCGGGTGCCGCTGATCGTGACAGGTGTGTGGTTGGGGATGACACCTTTCTTCTCGCATTACTTCCCGCCTTTTTATGCTGTTCACGGCCTACCATTTCTATCTGTAATGGCAGCGATTGGCATCACACGCGGTATCACAGGCTGGATTCGCAGCGCAACCTTACCACTTAACATCACGGTTGTGCTGCTCACGCTATGGCTGAGCGCATGGACAGCATCATGGGAAACCAGCGGCGACACACTCGCAGACGTGGTGGAAGCCGGACGGCAAATTGCCCAAGTCTTGCCGCCAAACGCCACAGTGGTCGCAGCAGAACCGTATTACTTTGGGATGATCGAAAACTTCCCTCACACTTTTCGGGGCGGCGCATTTGAACAAAATAGCGTGACTATTGTGAAACGCCAAGCCGATACAACGTGGGCTGATCTTGCGCCCGATTACATCGTCTTTTCACAAAACTGGCCGCAAGAACCTGCCCGCACTCCAGCCCTGCTCAATTACATGAAGCAGGCTCAATTCCAACGAGTGGGATGCTGGCAAACAACGGCATTTGGGCTGGTCGAAGTATGGGGTAAGCCACTGGACTCACGCTTGGAACATCTATCAGACTGCCCATCTTCCGAACAGCAGTCCCCCTAAAAGCAAGCTATAATCCGCTATCATTTTGTCCTGATCGGCCTGCGCGATTGGAGATGCGCCCCATGAAACCTACCGTGTTCGTCACCCGTGCCATTCCCGAAGCTGGACTCGCCCGCATCCGCGCAGTGTGCGAGGTTGACCTATGGCCCGGCGATATGCCACCATCCTATGAAGAACTGGTCGCGCACACACGCAGCAAAGATGGGCTGTTGTGCCTGCTCACAGACCGCGTTGATGCTGCACTGATGGATGCAGGACTGCCCACACTCAAAGTCATCAGTCAAATGGCCGTCGGCTACGATAACATTCAGGCCGCCGAAGCGCACAAACGCGGAATCGCGCTGGGTAATACGCCGGGCGTGCTGACCGAAGCCACCGCCGATCTTGCCTTCGCGCTACTGCTGGCTTCGGCGCGGCGCATCGTAGAAGGCGTGGATTACATCCGGCAGGGACAATGGGTGACATGGCATCCCACCACCCTGCTTGGCGGCGACTTAAACGGCGCAACGCTGGGTATCATCGGCTACGGGCGCATCGGGCAGGCCGTTGCCAGACGTGCCAGCGGTTTCAATATGCGGTTGGTCGCGCACAACCCGCGCATCCCTACGCTGGATGCAACTGCACCTCAGGCCGAGTTTATGCCATTGGATGACCTGCTGCGCTGCGCGGATTACGTCAGCGTGCATGTGCCGCTGAACGCCAACACCCGCCACCTGATCGGCGCACGCGAACTGGCGCTGCTGAAAGACGGCGCTACGCTGATTAATACGGCACGCGGCCCAATCGTAGATCAGGTCGCGCTGGTGGAAGCACTGCGGTCAGGCCGCATTCGCGCCGCGCTGGATGTGACCGACCCCGAACCGCTACCCGCCGATCATCCGTTGATAAGCCTACCGAACGCCGTTGTCGTGCCGCATATCGGCAGTGCCAGCCGTTGGACACGCGATCAGATGGCGCGTATGGCCGCCGAAAACCTGATCGCCGGAGTGACAGGCCAACCGCTGCCCACACCCGTCTCGCCACGATGAACCAGACGTTACTGGCATGGGGGCTAAGTGCGCTGCTGCTGGCGCTGGCCTACCCGTTAGCGCAGGCGCTCCTACGACGTTCTCCGTTGGGCAGCACCCGCCCCCTTGCGCTGGCGTTGACGCTGGCGCTCAGCACGGGCATCCTGACGACGGGGCTGTTCTGGCAAATGCTGATCGGCATCCGCCCTACGCTCCTCACGGCACTCGCGCCGGGGCTGCTCATCACGCTGCCCTTCGCGCTTCGCTGGCGGCCTGACCGCGCCCAAGTAAACCCACCCGCAAACCATAGCCAACTGAGGCGGGCGCTATCCGTCGGGGTTGCGCTGCTGGCGCTTGGCATCCTGTTCAATGCCGCCTACTGGCCGTTTCACGGGGATGATGTAATGGGCATCTACGGGCGCTACGGCAAATTGATGGCAGACACCCGCGCCCTCGTGCCGTTCGCTGGACGCGATGACGCTTTCTATCAAGCCTACCCAATTCACATCCCCCTCACCTATACCTTCGCTTTCATCGCGTCCGGTTGGGATAACGACTATCTGGCGCGAGTATTTCCGGCGCTGCTCAGCCTCGGAACACTGCTGGCGACCTACGAGCTAGGACGACAGATATACCGGGAACGGGCGGGTTGGCTGGCGCTGCTGTTATTGGCGCTCACGCCCACTGTCGCCCGCTGGTCATCTTCCGGCTATGTGGATTTGCCGATGGCCTTCGCCTTCACGCTGGCTGCGTTATTCGCATGGCGCTGGCAGCAGGGCGGCGGCGGCGTGGATGCGCTGCTGACGGGCATTCTGCTGGCACTGGCGGCATGGACGAAAAATGCGGCGCTACTCGGCACGGTTTTTCTCGGCGGGTGGGTGTTATACGCGACGATACGCTACCGGATTCGCCTCTGGCACCTGTTGCTTATGGGAATACCATTCGCTGCCATCGTGAGTACATGGTACGGGCGCAACTGGCTGGAGGCTGGCTTGATCGTCCCGCCGACGGCATGGACGGAACAAGCGCAGCATACGCTCAACACACTGCTAGTGTTTGTGTTGAAATTCGAGAACTACAGCATCGTGGGCTGGATAATCATGGTCGGGACAGTTGTCGCGCTGTGGCAGTGCATCCGCCACTCTGCGCCGAACGTCGGCAGCGGCCTGCTGCTCACCCTGACCATCCCCTTCTTCGGTGCGTGGTGGTGGCTAGTCAGCTACGATCCGCGCTTCTTGTTGTTGTTTTATCCGCTGCTGTGCGTGATGGGTGGTGCGTGGCTGGACAAGTTAGCCGAAAAGTGGCGACTGCCGACAAGCGCCGCATGGCTGTTGACCGGAGTTGCGCTCGTCCTGCTCGGCTATAACGTGTGGATTAGCATCGAATACAAATCCGCGATTCTGCGCGACCCCCTGATGAGCGATGCGGCAAAACGTACCCTTGTGACGACGGGAAGCGGCGGCTAGTCGAACCAGCGGTGGAACGAGTAATGGGCTGAAAGCGGGGCAAAGCCGCAGCGAATCCACACATGCTGCGAAGCCATATTCGTGATCTGTGTCGAGATCACCATACGCGCCGCGCCCCGTGCTTTGAACCATGCCAGCGCCCCCGCGATCAAACTGCGTCCAATTCCGCGCCCCTGCGCCGCCGGATGCACCCCGTACAGCGGCACCTCACCCTCTTGCGGGCTGTTCAGGCGCAACGTGACAAATCCAAGTAGCTGCCCTGCGTCCTCCGCCAACAGCACTGCGTCCGCCACACCAGCTACCGCGCACGAACGCTCCGCCCATGACACATACACCCCGTCACATAACGAACGCGGCAAACGTGAATCGGCATGATAATGACCGCCATAATCGCGGAAGGCTTCGGCAGCCAGCGCCGCCACTGCGGACGCATCCTGCGGGGACGCGGAGCGCAACGGCAGCGCCGGAACAGGTAGACTGTCATCCAGCACGCGCTCGTAGTAAACCAACGTGTCCATCAAGCGGAAACCTGCTTCCTCGAAGGCCTGCGCTCCGGCGGGGGTGGCATCCGTTGTCCGCACCATCAGCAAGCGCACCTGCTCTGCCGCACAAAACGCCAGCAGCGCGGGCAGGTCTGCCGCTGTCACCCCGTCTGCACGGGCGGCGGTCACACCAAAACGGGCTTCATCCAGAGGTGATCGGCGAAGTTGCATCAGTTTCCTTTTCGGGCGGCGCAGTCTCGGTAGACTCGCGGATGATACTGGAAGGCCGCCCCATAATGCGGACGTGCATCCGCGACAGGTATTCACCTATAATCCCCAACGCGAACAATTGTGCACCGGAAAAAATAGCGATGATGGAGGCGAGGAACGGGAAGCCGGGAATGCTGGATTCAAACAGCAAGCGCCCAATCACATAGAACAGGATGAGGATGCCGAACAACGTCAGCGCGAATCCCATCAAACTAGCGATTTGCAGCGGTAACGTGCTGAATCCAGTCATCATGTTCAGCGCGTGAATAATCAGCTTCCGCAGCGTGTAGTTGGAAACTCCCAGTGTGCGCTCGTCATGACGCACCGGAATCGCGGCAAAGCGGGTTGTTCCCCACGTCAACAGCACATCAATTGAGACAAACGGGCTTTCATAAGTGGCGAACGCCTGCCGCAGCAGTGTTCGGAACACGCGAAAGGCGCTCACACTACGCGCCACATCCACGCCCATCGCACTCTGCATAGCCAGCTTCGTCACCTGCGAGGCCAGATCGCGCCACAGGCCATGCTGTTCTTGACGAGGCGTTCCATACACCACATCATAGCCTTCATCCAG
>CAIVEA010000433.1 GCA_903904765.1 uncultured Chloroflexota bacterium | reverse complement strand
CTACGATGAAGGCACCGATGGCAGGCGTTTGCCCCAAACAGGTTGGCTTTTGCGGCTGCGTGAAGGTGGAACTGATGATCTCGGCGAACAACTCTGTGCCGCCGCTGACGTTGATGATGGGGATTTGACCGCCACGCCAGCCGAAGTACCAATTCCATGTATCGGTATCAATCGGTTCACCCGTGTGCGAGAGCAAGCGCAGTGAACGCAAATCGGCCTGCTGTGGCGCATCCGGCACGGTGGCTTTGAGGGTGCGGAGCGCGGTGGCCGGCGCGCCAAAGACGGTGATGTGGTGATCTTCGATCAAACGGAACAGGCGCTTTTCGTCGGGATAGGTGGGAGACCCTTCGTATAGCAAGGCTGCTGCGCCGCCGGAGAAAGCGCGTAACAGCGGCGCTTGACCCATCATCCAGCCGAAATCGGTGATCTGGTAGATGACATCACCGGGGTGCAGATCGTAGACGAGGATGCCAAACTCGGCGGATTTGACCGCTACGCCGCCATGCACCTGCACGATGCCTTTGGGCTTGCCACTCGTCCCAGACGAATAGCTCACCATGCAGATTTCTTCGGCATCCGTGCGGACAGTTTCAAAGTGGTCAGGGCGGGCGCTGATGATCTGTGACCAGTGGTGATCTCTGCCATTCGTCCAGCCTGTTTCGCCACCTGTTCGCTGGATCATGACGACGGATTGCACGGAGGGGACGGCTTCGAGGGCGTGATCCAACGTGGATTTGAGGGGGACAGCTTTGCCGCCCCGGTAGAAGCCGTCGGCGGTGATGACCATTCTGGCTTCGACATCGTTCAGGCGCAGGGCGAGTGCCTCTGCGCCGAAACCGGAGAACAGTGGGACGACAATCGCCCCCAATTTATACGCGCCGAATAGGGCGATCACTGTTTCGGGGATGAGGGGCATGAACAAGCCCATCCTGTCGCCGCGCTGGAGGCCGAGTGCGCGCAGGGCGTGGGCGGCATGGTTGGCCTGTGTGTGCAGTTCGGCATAGGTGAAGCGCCGTTTCGCACCGTCTTCGCCTTCCCAGAGGAGGGCGGGGCGGTTAGCGGTTTGCGGGTTTTGCGCCCATTTGTCCAGCACATTATGGACGATGTTGATCTGTCCGCCGTTGAACCAGCGCGGGAAGGGCAGCCCCCGCGAAAGATCAACCACCTGCGAATAAGGCTGATAGAACTGGATGTCCGCGAAGCGAATGAAGGCATCCCAGAACCATGCGGTATCGTGTGAACGCGCCAGCAGCGCCTCGTAAGAATTCAGCCCGTGCTGCGCCATGAAACGACCAATGGCGCTGTTCTGAACCACGGCAGGGTCGGGATGCCAGACGACGGGCGCAGTAGTCATGGGTTATTTCCCGGCGAACGCATCGGCAAAGAACTCGGTCATTTGCAGGTAGAGTACTTTCTGATTCTTGGGGCGGGCGATGCCATGTCCTTCGTCGTCAAAGGCTAGCATCTGGAACTCGATGCCGTGTTCGTCGAGCGCGGCTTTGACCGCCCGCACATTTTCGGGGGTCACGTTGGGGTCTTGCAGCCCCTGCACGATGAGCAAGCGCCCTTTGATGTTGGAGACGAAGTGGATGGGCGAACGCTGGTGATATTTTTCGGGTATCTGGGCAGGGCTGCCGCCGAGCATTTCTTCGCTGTAGGGGCGCAGGTCGGGGCGGGTGGTGTTGTAGTCCAGCACCAGATCGGTCATACCGCAGATTGGCACGGCGGCGGCTAGGATGTCCGGCGAAAAGCGGGTGATGGCGCACCATGACGAGTAACCGCCGTAGGATGTGCCGGTGATGCCGATTTTGCCTTTCTCAGCAATTCCGGCTGCGATCAGAGCTTCGATTCCGGTGCGAATATCGTCCTGCTCACGTCCGCCCCAGCCATCGGCTTTGATGGCATGGGTGAAGGCGCGGCTGAATCCGGTGCTGCCGCGATAATTCGGGTCGAACACATTGAAGCCCTGCGCGACAAAGAACTGAATTTCCGCGTCGAACTTGTCCTCGTGGTGGGCGGTTGGGCCGCCGTGTACGTAGACAATCGTACCCCGTGCGGGTGCGGCGGCGCGGTACAACCAGCCCTGAATGCCGAGGTCATCCACCGACTTCCAGCGGAAATCTTCGGCCTGCGCCAGATCGGACGGGGCGATGCGGGAACGTTCGCGGACGCGGGTGAGGCTTTGGAAGGACTCCGGCTTGAAGTTGAGGAGCGAGAAACGCACCAGATCGGTGACGTGGCGTGAGGTGTAGTACAGGCCAACCCATGCCTCGCCGTCGACAGGTGCAAGGGGGATCAGGTTGCCTGTGAGCGCGGGTAGGCGGGTTTCTTCGCCCGTGTCGGGGTTCAGCAGGCTGGCGCGAACGCCCGCATCGCGGACTTCGCGGAGTACGACCACCGGACTGCGGGGGTGGATGAAAGCCTGCTCGATGTTGCGTTCGGGGTCGTCTATCAGCCAGCGGATGCTGTTGCTGGCGAGGTTGTATACCCCGACTTTGTAATGGGTTTCGGTTTCGGCGCGGAGGAGGATGCGTTGCCCGTCTGGGAACCAGTGCGCGAGGACTTTTTTATCTGCGCCCACGTTCACGATTTCATGATCGTCCTGACCGTCAATGCCTACTAGCCAGAGTTGTAGGCCAGCCGGGTGCTGGTCTTTGCGGTTGTAGAGGACGTGCGTGCCAGCCGGACTCAGGCGTGGGATGATGTAGCCGCCTTTTTGCGGGCGGGCGAGAACGGTGCGCTGGTCAGTGGTGAGATCGTGGCGGTAGATGAGCGTAGGTTCGATTTCGTCCCCGCTATCGGGGTCAACGTTTGCGCCGTAGACCAGCCACGTCCCGTTGGGGTGCAGTTGTCCGCCGCGAATGAAGTAGTTCGGGTTTGGCTCGGTTAGGGGGTGCAACACACAGGGCTGTGCGAGGTTGATCTGGAAAAGCTGATCGCGCTCATTCCCGCCGCTATCCTGCGAGACGATCAGGGACTCGCTGTCGGGTGTCCATGAGACAAAATGAGAGTTTTCGCTGGTGTCAGTCAAGCGTACCGGTTGTTCTGAGCCGTCGGTTCGGGCTGCGTAAATATCGGTGGTGGGGGCGATGCCCGGCCAGACCCATGCCACCCATTTGCCATCCGGCGATACCGATTCACCGTATAAACGGGGCAGGGTGAACAGCGCATCTAGAAATTGTTCAGGGGAAAGATGAGTAGGGGTCATGCGTGTTCCTCGATTTCGTTTAGTCGGACGCAGGCGGCGCTGTGATAATTGCCGACACTTTCTAGTATAGGGTCATTCTGGCGGCAGCGGGCATCCGCAAACGGGCAGCGGGGGTGAAATCGGCAGCCCGAAGGGATATGAATCGGGTTGGGGATTTCGCCCTGCAAAATCTGCCGCTTGCGGCGTTTGCGCGGGTTGGGAACAGGAATGACGGAGAGTAATGCACGGGTGTAGGGGTGGCGCGGGCGGCGCATCACTTCGGCTGTCGGGCCGATCTCGACAATGCGCCCCAAATACATCACGGCGATTCGATCCGTGAAGAAGCCAGCGGTGGCGAGGTCGTGGGTGATGTAGAGGATGCTGATGCCACGCTCGTCGCGCATCTGCCGCAGCAGGTTCAAAATTTCAGCGCGGATGGAGACATCCAGCATCGAGACAGGTTCATCTGCTACCACAAACTGCGGGTTGAGGATGAGCGCGGCGGCAATCACTATACGCTGACGCTGACCGCCGGAAAGTTCTTCCGGGTAACGGTGCAGGAAGTTTTCCGGTGGTTTGAGGCCAGCGGCTGCCAGCGCCGCGATCACGCGGGTTTCGCGTTCGGTGGTGTTGGCGGCGGCGTGATGAACTTCCAGCGGTTCGGCGATGATCTGGAACACGGTTTGACGCGGGTTAAGCGCCTCATACGGGTCTTGAAAGATCATCTGCATTTGCAGGCGCAGGGCGCGGCGGTCTGTGCTGTGCGCCCATTGGTGGACATCTCGTTCACCGAAGTGGATGCTGCCGGAGGTAGGTTCCAGCAGACCGAGTACCGTCATGGCGGTGGTGCTTTTGCCCGAACCGGACTCGCCGACCAAGCCTAGAATTTCGCCCCGCGCCAAATCGAAGGTGATGCCGTCAATGGCGTGTACGTGGCTGACGGGACGGCGCAGCAGCGTGCCGAGAATGCTGCGGGGAATAGGGTAGAGCTTGCGTAGGTCGCGGACGCGCAGCAAGAGGTCAGCCGACATGGGGAGTCTCCTCTTGCGGGAAGTGGCAGGCCACCGCATGACCACTATCCTGCCAACTAAAAGCGGGGATGGTGGCGCAGGCGGATTGGCGACGGTGACAACGCGGCTCGAAGCGACATCCCGAAGGCAGGGCGTTTAACGGTGGCGGATGACCGGGGATGGCGGTGAGTGTGCTGCGGGGCGCATCAATATCCGGGAAGGCGCTCATCAGGCGGCTGGTGTAAGGGTGCAAAGGGTGGTTGAAGATGGTGTCCACGCTGCCGTATTCCGCCGTCATACCCCCGTACATGACCAGTACATCATCACACATCTCGGCGACCACCCCTAGATCGTGGGTGACGAGGATGATCGAGAGGCCAAGCTGTGTTTTCAGGCGTTCCAGCAAATCAATGATTTGCGCCTGAATCATCACATCAAGCGCGGTGGTGGGTTCGTCTGCGATCAGGATTTCCGGCTTGCATGCCAGCGCCATCGCAATCATGGCACGCTGACGCATGCCGCCGCTGAACTGGTGCGGGTAGTCGGTGGCACGTTCAGGGGCAATGCCGACCAGTTCAAATAATTCGTGAACCCGGGTTTGGGCAGCGTGGTGCGGTAGCGACTCATGCAGACGGATGGCTTCCACGATCTGACTGCCGATGCGCTGCACGGGGTTGAGGGCATTCATTGCGCCTTGAAAGATAATCGCCAATTGTTTCCAGCGATAGGAACGCATTTGTGCTTCGGAAAGTTGGAGCAAATTTACGCCGCCGTAAACCACGCTGCCAGAGGTGATGCGGCCTTCGGCGGGTAGCAGGCGCAGCAGCGCCAGCATGGTGGTGGTTTTGCCGCAACCGGATTCGCCGACCAACGCCAGCGAACGCCCTTTTTCTAGCTGAAAACTGACATCGGCGACGGCGTGTAGAGGTTCACTCCGTGTACCGAGGTAGTCAATCGAGAGGTGTTGCACATCGAGAATGGGGGTCATGGCTGGTTTCCGGTGGGGCGTTCAGGCGGCACGGGCAAGATTAGCGCGACCATGCGGCGAGCATCGAACAGGTGATGGGAACGGATGCGCGGGTTGACAATTTCCTCCAGTGTGCTGCCGATGAGGATGAGCGAGAGCGTGACCCACAGGATGGCGAATCCGGGCGGGAGCAAGAACCACCACGCCTGACGGCTGACACCGCGCTCGAAGGCGAAGTTAAGCATGCTGCCCCAGCTAATCAGGTTGGGATCGCCCAAGCCGAGGAAACTGAGTGATGATTCGGCGAGGATGGATGCTGAAATGTCCAGCACGGTCTGCGCGACGATCAACGGGATGATTTGTGGGAGGATGTGACGCAGGATGATGCGGACGCTGCTTGCTCCGATGGAACGGGCGCGGGTGATGAACTGACGCTCTTTGAGCGAGAGTACCTGTGAGCGCACCAACCGGGCGGTGTATGTCCATCCCAGCAGGCCGATCACCAAAATGATTTTGGTCAGGCCGCGTCCCCAGACAGCGATGATGACTAGCATCAGCGGTAAATCCGGTATGACCATGAGGAAATCTACAATTCGCATGAGCAGGCCGCCGATTCTGCCGCCATAATAGCCGGCGATGAGGCCGACGGATGTGCCGATGAACATGGAGACAAACGACGCGGCGAATCCGACGGTGAGCGACACCCGCGCCCCGTAGAGCAATTGACTCCACACATCTTTGCCGGCATCGTCACGCCCAAGCAAATGCGCTGAATCTGGCGGGGCGAATAAGTCCTGTGGCTGCACCTGCACACGCACATACGGGTCGTATGGGGCGAGGGACGGCGCAAACAGCGCGGCGATGAGGACCACGCCGAGCATGATGCTGCCGAATAGGGCGGATGGGCGGCGGAAGAACTGGCGGAGTGCGTTCACGGTTGGCCTAGCCGGTTTTGATGCGCGGGTCGAGCGCCGAATAGAGCAGATCGGTGAGCATGTTGGCGGTGATGACGCTGACTGCCAGCAGCAGGAATGCACCTTGTAGAACGGGGTAATCCTGCTTGGCGACTGAAT
>CAIVEA010000432.1 GCA_903904765.1 uncultured Chloroflexota bacterium | reverse complement strand
TGAAAATTCAAGTTGAATTATTGACCAACCCCTTCTTCTAAATCGCTGCGCCCGACTGATGAGAAATTCAGGAACAGAGCCGCCCCTATACGAACCTGCGCTATAATAAGCCTCAATCTCACATCGTCCTTGCCCGCCGCGCCCTGCGGGGGTGGGTATTCGCGTTAGGATGGTTCTGCTGTGGATTTTCTCAAACGTCGCCAACAAGAAGAACAGATTAAAAAAGAAGGCCGCCTGCCCCCCGGTCAATCGCTCACCAACAAATTTCCAGTGTTGACCTATGGACCTAACCCGCCCTTCAACCCTGAAACATGGGATTTGCGGGTATTCGGGGACGTGGAAAAAGAGATGCGCTGGACATGGGCAGAATTTCAGCAAATCCCCACCACCACCATCACCACCGACATCCACTGCGTCACCCGCTGGAGTCAGTTCGATATGGTGTGGGAAGGGGTGCTGTTCCGCGATTTCGTCAAACTGTTCGGGGTGAAACCCACCGCCAAATACGTGATCGCCCACTGCGACTACGACTACACCACCAACACCCCGCTGGAAGCCATGATGGATGATGATGTCCTGCTGGCCTACAAATATGATGGCAAGCTACTGGAACTCGATCACGGCGCACCGCTGCGGACGCTCGTCCCCAAACTGTACTTCTGGAAAAGCGCCAAGTTCTTGCGGGCGCTGGAATTTAGCGCGGTAGATAAACCCGGTTTCTGGGAGAACGCGGGCTACCACAACGAAGCTGACCCCTGGAAAGAAGAACGTTTCCAGCGGCGCGGTTGGTTCTAAGTCACCCTCACCTTTTATCCCTCTCCCTCAGGTAGAGGGAATTAAGAGTCGAGACACTCTTTTGCGCCCCTTCGCCATGAGGGAGAAGGGGATGGGGGATGAGGGCAAAAAAATCAAAAGGGGGCGTGCTGCCCCCTTTTTGAGTCGCTCTGCTACGGCGTTTGCAGCACAGCCTGCACATCCGGCCCGACGACGATGGCAATATCGTCTGTCGTGATGCCATCCGCGCCGGGGCGCACACGCTCCGGCGGCAAGCCCATCAGTGCCGCCAGATATTTCGCCGTCCAGATTTTGCCGGTATACACCTGAATCACCGTGTCGGCATTATCCGGTACAGGCGGGTTGCCCACGCTGTTTACCGTCACGCCCCGCCCCGCCAGCCAATCGCGGGTCTGTCCGGCTAGGCCTGCGATATCGGTGTTGTTGAACACCGCAATTGTCGCCTGTTCTGTCTCAGAACGGGCACGCAGGTCAGAAAGCGCCAGATCATCTTCGGGGTTGAACACCTGTTGCAGCAGCAACCGTACCGCGTTGGTTTTGAGCAACAGCACCTGTTCGCCCGTGTTGGTAGTCGCCAAGTCCACATACAGGTTATCAATCTGCCCGAAGTGAATATTCTCACGCGGGATTTCCTGCACCAGCGAACCAAGGCGCAGGATTTCATCCATCGTCATATTGGTGTTGAAGCTGCCCGCCAGTTCGTTCCACAGTGTCGGCGCTTGCCCGATGAAGTTGCTAATCCCACCCACATTCATCACGCTCTCGCGCAGCGCCCGCAACACTTCCTGTTGGCGACCAGCACGATCAAAGTCCGAGCCAGCGGTGGCGCGGGTACGGGCGTATTGCAGCAGATGTTCGGCATCCAGCACCTGACAACCGGGATCAAAATGCACGGCAATCGTGCCATAACCCGCATCTGGATAATCGGGATCGTCAATCACTTCTTTCACGCACACCTCAACGCCCGATGGCGCGATGGTGTTGACGACGGTGGTAAAGACATCAAAGTTGATGAGCAGGAACTTGTCAATCGGGATGCCCAACACCTGCCGGACAGTTTCCGCCGCCAACACAGGGCCGCCTCCGGGGTAGCCGTTCGCATCTCCCAACGAGTTCGCGGTGTTTATGCGCCCCTGCTTGAAACCGGGGATGCTCACCCACAGATCACGCGGGATGGACAGCACACCCGCCGTCTTTTTCACCGGATCAACACTGACTACGATCATCGTATCGGTACGGTAAGGGCCGGGTTCTTGCACCGAGCGCCGCTGGTCAATGCCGAGCAGCAACAGGGTAAAACGGCGAGGATCGTTCCAGATATACTGTGCCGCCGGATCAACCGTCGGGGTCGGCACAACTGGCGCAGAAGTCGCTGCGGCAGAAGCCGAAGCATCCACAGGGGGCGTGGCAGTGGGCAGCACGGCGGCCTGTACAGGCGTGACGGTAGGAAGGGTGTTGATCGTCAGCGGCACGAACTGGATGCCCGCGTTACCCGCGTCAATCGCCACCTGCCGCGCCACCGAATAACCCGCCACCGCCCCCAGTGCGGTGAAAGCCACCAGCACCAGCACGCCCACCACGAACAACCATCCCGGAATTCGCATGCAAACCTATCTCCTCACGGAGAGCGCGGTTGTACCACGCCTCCGCCTTGCGAACATAAAATGCGGGCGCATTATAGCGCAGCAACCGCGGCTGTATACCCTGCGCTTCGCCTACGGCGCGGTACTCTGACCGGGGCGCAGCTTATCCAGCGCGAAGATCGAATTGCCGGAAAGGGCGTAAATCACCTGCTGATTGGCATCCGACACCACCCCCGCCAGCGACGCAAATTGATCTTCGTTCACCACGCGGTAGCTGGCGCTAAACGTCCCCGCCAGCGTGGTTTCGTAGATGGTGCGATTGGAACGGTTGGTGATGAAAATACCCTGTGCAATCGGGGCGCTGTTCAGGTACATGCTATCGGGTGCTTCCGGCGTTCAGATTGAGGTCGCCTGTTGAGAAAATCCCGGGGCTGTTGCCTGGGGATAATATGGCACCGCTGCTGATTTCGACATTTCCATGAATTGTTCCGGAGCCGCCGAGAATGCCTCCGAG
>CAIVEA010000431.1 GCA_903904765.1 uncultured Chloroflexota bacterium | reverse complement strand
GGCTGTAGAGATGTGTCGTTGCACACTCATCGTCGGATAGTGAAAGACGTTGTTACTCGTTACCAACGCTATTCTCGCTTCCTGTTACAATAAGCGCATCTTCCACCTGTTGACTGAGGAGTCCCCGTGAGCGATTATTCCACCCCCGCTGGCTTGACCGAACGCGAGGCCGCCGAACGCCGCGCACGCGGCATGGGCAACAATGTGCGCCTCGAAACCAGTCGTTCGTATGCCCAGATCGTCCGCGCCAACCTTATTACCTTTATCAATCTGGTGCTGTTCGGCATTGGCGTGGCGTTGCTGCTGCTGGGGCTTTCCACTGACGCGCTGTTGACGGTGGGCATCGCCTTTATGAACGTGGTGGTGGGGTTGTTTCAGGAGATACGTGCCAAGCGGGCGCTGGATAAGATCGCGCTGCTCACCCGTCCGCGTGCCATGCTGCGCCGCGAGGGACAGGAGCGCGAGGCCGACCCGACGGAGATTGTGCTGGGGGATGTGCTGCGGGTGGGGTCGGGAGATCAGATTGTGGTGGATGGTCGGATGCTGGAAGGCCGGATGGATGTGGACGAGTCGCTGCTCACAGGCGAGTCTGACCTGATTCCCAAGCAGGCCGGGGACGCGGTGTATTCCGGCAGCTATTGTGTGAACGGCGGCGGGCTGTTCGAGGTGGAGAAGGTGGGTGCGGGCAGCGTCGCCAACCAATTGACGGCGGGAGCGCGGGCTTTCCGGCAGGTCAAAACGCCGCTGCAAACCGATATTGAACTGGTGGTGCGCCTGCTGCTGGTACTGTGCAGCGGGCTGGCGTTCGTGTATGGCGTGAACGCCTTCGTGATGCAACTTCCTGCCACCGAAACCGCTAAAATCGCAGCAGTGGTGACGGGGCTGATCCCCAACGGCCTGTTCTTCATGATTACGATTGCCTACAGCATGGGCGCGGTGCGGATGGCGGGGCGCGGGGCGCTCATCCAGCAGGCCAATGCGGTAGAATCCATGAGCAACGTGAATGTGCTGTGTCTGGATAAGACCGGCACGCTAACCGCCAATCGCATCCTGCTGCGCGACATTGTGCCGCTGGAGATGTCCGAAGCCGATTTGCGGCGCATTCTGGCGGCCTATGCAGCCAGCACGGGCGCACCCAACCGCACTTCGGAGGCTCTACACACGGCTTTGCAGGGGGCGGCGCTGGCGGTGGCGGCGGAAGTGCCATTCTCATCCGAGCGCAAGTGGAGCGCCATCGGCTTCGATACGGCGGCACTGCATGGCACGTATGTCCTCGGTGCGCCCGAAATCCTGCTGCCGTATATGGATGCCGAAGGTGACTGGCTGGCGCACTTGGATGAGTGGACGGCACAGGGGCTGCGGGCGTTGCTGTTCTGCGAATGTCCCATTGGTGTGGTGCTTTTGGACGCACAAGATCAGCCGCTTCTACCCGCCGGGTTGCGTCCGCTGGGGCTGTTGAGCTTCAGCGACGAATTGCGCCCGGAAGCGCAGTCCACGCTGCAAGGCTTTGCGGCAGCGGGCATCCGATTGAAGATCATTTCCGGCGACAACCCGCAGACGGTGGCGGCGCTGGCGCGGCAGGCCGGCTTGCAGGGCGATATTCAATTGGTGACGGGCATGGAACTGGCGACCATGTCTCCGGCACAATTCGCGGAGGCAGCGCAGCAGGCGACGGTATTCGGGCGCATCACGCCGCAACAAAAGGAACAACTGGTGGACAGCCTGCGCGCCAGCGGGCAGTATGTCGCCATGATCGGGGACGGCGTGAACGATGTGCTGTCGCTGAAGAAGGCGCAGATCGGGATCGCTATGCAAAGTGGCAGTCAGGCCACTCGCGGCGTGGCGGACATTGTGTTGATGGGCGACTCGTTCGCCGCGCTGCCGCCTGCCTTTCAGGAAGGCCAGCGCATCATCAACGGCATGGTGGACATCATGGGCTTGTTCCTCAGCCGCGTGCTGTTTCAGACGTTGATTATCGTCGGTGCGAGTTTGATGGGTTTCGGCTTCCCGATCACGCCCGTTCACATGTCGCTGCTTGCACTGTTCGCAGTGGGATTACCCACGATGGCACTGGCGGCGTGGTCGCGCCCCGGCGTTCCCAAAGGGCGGTTGATCGCGTCTGTACTGCGTTTCGTGCTGCCCGCTGGGTTGACGCTGGCGCTGGTGAGCATCGTCGTTTATGGCGTGTATGATGTGACGCTGTTCACCGCCAGCGCGGGTGTGAACACGCTCAACCTGACCGGATTGCCCGCCGAACAGATTCGCGCCCTCGAAGCAGCGCGGGGGCTGACGATTGCCGAGATTGCGGCGCAGGCACAGGCGGACGCGCTGCCGCTGGCACGCACGGTGCTGACCACGCTGACCACGTTTGCTGGCCTGCTGCTGATCGTGTTTGCCGAACCGCCCACGCCTTTCTGGACGGGCGGGGACGATCTGGCGGGCGATTGGCGGCCTACGTGGATGGCGCTCGGTCTGGCGGGGGTGTTCGTCGTGATCTCGCTTGTACCGGGACTGCGAGAATTCTTTGAACTGACCGAATTAGGGCTGCGTGATTGGGTTGTGTGTATCGCGGCTACGGCAGGGTGGGCGCTGATGTTGCGCTTTGTCTGGCGTTCGCACTTGCTAGATCGTTTTTTGCGCTGACGCACAGAACCTCACCCCTCTTATCCCCACTCTGTGCGGAAAGAGGAAGCTAAGTGCAACGCAGCAAGGTGAGGTTGATTCGCATATTTTCCACTGATTTCCCCTCAGAATGCTGTAACAGTCTATTTTTGTATAAAACATGATCGTTTTATCGCATAACTCTCGATACGATTATCATGTCAATTGCATTACCTTTTTCAGTACCACATATCCCTCATTGACCTTTATAGTGTAGGCAAATTCATCGTAG
>CAIVEA010000430.1 GCA_903904765.1 uncultured Chloroflexota bacterium | reverse complement strand
GGCATTGTTATAGGCCAGCGTGTTTCTGATCTCGTAGACCGGAATCGGGCTTTCGATGAGGTGAATACGGATGGTTACGCCGACGGGCAACCGCACCTGTATGATGTCGCCACCATCCTCTTGGATGATCGCGCCAGAGTGCTGAAGTTGCCACACCAGATAGGCGCTGGCTTTGTAGGTATCGAACCGAACCACAATGATGAGCCTGTACTGAAGGGCTGGTCAACCGTGATTGTACCGCATTTGCGCCCCGGTCTGTGTGGGGAGCAACCCTCATCCCCAACCCTTCTCCCTCATGGCGAAGGGAGCAAAACAAGAGCGCACGGCTCACTCTAGGCTCCTACGGCATTTCTCCCTTCTCCTAGCTGTACTCAGCGGTTGGGAGAGGGCAAGGGGTGAGGGCTATCTCTATTTCCTAATACCCACCCGCCTGTGCCTGTGCGGGTGGCCTCAGCGGATTGCCCGCCTTGCGCTATAATGCGGACTGTTGCTCACCATTGGAAACGATACCCCATGCTGCACGAACCTGCCTCCAGCCGCGAAGATCGCCCGGTAGCGCGGACACCGCAGATTCCCCTATCCAAACAGGAAGTGCTGCTCAACGAGCTACGGCAAATGGTGGCAGAGGTCATGACGATTGAGCATGAAGCCTTTGCCGAGCCGGACACGCTGCCGCAAGTGGCCGTCGCGCCAGAAAGCCGCCTGATCGCCTCCTTTGAAGGCCAACTCACGCTGGACTCGGAAGCGGCCTATGACCGCCTCGATGCACGACTGGCGACCATTCACCATATCGCCGCCTTCCGCATGACGGCTGCCCAACCGCCGCTGCCCAACCGCCCGCACACCATCCACATCCTGACCGGACGCGCCACCCCGCGCCCGCGCCCGTGGTGGCCGAATCTGCTGCTGTTCATCGCCACGCTGCTCAGTCTGCTGCTGGTGGGGACGACACTGGCAATCAGCGAAATCGCAGAAACCAATGTCCTCGAAGCCACGCAGGTGGCCTCCAACCTGCTGCTGGAACTGTGGCGCGGCGCACCTTACGCCATTAGCCTGCTGCTGATTCTGGGCGCGCACGAGTTGGGGCATTATTTCGCGGCGCGGCGGCATAAGCTGGCGGTCACGCTGCCGTATTTCATTCCGCTGCCCTTCATCAGCATGTTCGGTACGATGGGCGCGTTCATCCAACTGCGCCAACCCATGAAGAACCGCAAAATGCTGCTGGATGTGGGCGCATCCGGCCCCCTGATCGGACTGATCTTCGCTGTACCGATCCTGTTCATCGGCCTCGCCACCACGCGGGTGATTCCGGCAGGCGGGGGCGGGATCTACGAGGGTGACTCACTACTGTATGCCGCCGCCAAGATCATCATCTTCGGTCACTTCCTGCCGGATGGCCGCACCGACGTGTGCGTGAATTGCAGCCAACTGCTGTGGGCGGGTTGGACGGGGCTGCTGGTCACATCGCTCAACCTGCTTCCGTTGGGGCAGTTGGATGGCGGGCATGTGCTGTACGCGCTGGTGGGCGAGAAGGCACGCAAGCTGTACTTTCCCATCATGGGCGCGTTGTTCTTGCTGGTGTTCGTGACAGATGTGTGGCTGTTCTGGTTGGTGCTACTCTTGCTGTTCGGGCGGGTGTACGCCACGCCGCTGGACATGATTACGCCGCTGGATTCGCGCCGCCGCTATCTGGCGATCTTCACGCTGATCGTATTTGTGCTGATTTTCATCCCTGCGCCGCTGGCGCAGCAAGCCGCCGCACCGCTGCCAGATGCCCCGCGTGATAGCGCCATGCTTGCGCCGCTGGTCGCGCCGGCGCTGGTGTTCCTCAAAGGGCGCTTGCGCCGTTAGGCCGCGCAGCACAGAATTTAGTAGGGGACGGCCTGTGTGCCGTCCCGTTTTGATACGAGAAACCCTATCCTTGTCAGGAGTTGGGGGCTTTCAAGGGTAGGTTGTTTGCGGGACAACCCTCATCCCCAACCCTACTCCCTCAGGGCGAAGGGTGTAATACCAT
>CAIVEA010000429.1 GCA_903904765.1 uncultured Chloroflexota bacterium | reverse complement strand
CTGCGGCGCGGCGAAATCCTCGGGATCGTGGGTGAAACGGGCAGCGGCAAAACCATGACCGCCCTGAGTATCGCGCATCTCGTCCCCAACGGCATTTTGTCGGGCAGCGTGCGCTTTGAGGGCGAGGAAGTGCTGACCAAAAGCGGGCGGGCGCTGCAACGTTTCCGCGCGCAACGCTTGGGGATGGTGTTTCAAGACCCGACCACCAACCTGAATCCGGTATTTTCCATCGGCGAACTGCTGACCGATGCAGTTCTGGTGCAAAAGTATGGCATCCCCGGTTGGAAATTACTCCCGGTGGGACGCTGGTTCAGCCGCCATCAGCGCAGGCAAGCACGGGAAGAAGCGATTGCACTGCTCGACCGTGTGGGTATTCCCGACGCGGCGCACCGGATGAACAGTTACGCCCATCAGCTTTCCGGCGGGCAGAAGCAGCGTGTGTTGATTGCGATTGCGCTGGCGGGCAACCCCGATCTGCTGATCGCGGACGAACCGACGACGGCGCTGGATGTGGCGATGCAGGCGCAAATCCTGCGGCTGATTCAAGAACTGGTGCGCGAGCGCAATATGTCCGCGATAGTGATTACGCACGATCTGGGCGTGGTCGCCCGCATCTGTGACCGCATCACGGTGATGTATGGCGGCACGGTGGCGGAAAGCGGCACGGTGCGCGACATCTTCGAGAGTCCCAAGCATCCTTATACGAAGGGGCTGCTGGAGGCCATTCCCACCGATCAGGTGGAACGCGGGACGCTGCGCGGTATACACAGTGCGCCACCCAGCTTCCTGAATCCCCCGACGGGCTGCCGCTTCCACCCGCGCTGTCCGGCGCGGTTGTCGCACTGTCATTTGCACCCGCCAGCGGTGGCGCGGATTGCTCCCACCCATGAAACCGCCTGTTATCTGTATACGGACGAGAGGCACGCATGAGTCTGCTGGAAGTCCGAGGACTGCAAGTTTATTTCCCTGTGCAGCAGGGTATTTTGCGCCGCAGCACTAGCTTCATCAAAGCGGTGGATGGGGTTGACCTGACCATCGAGCCGGGTGAAGTGGTCGGGATTGCCGGCGAGTCGGGATCGGGCAAGACCACAATAGGCCGCGCTATCCTGCGGTTGATCGAGCCGACGGGCGGTGAAGTGCTGATCGAAGGGCGCAATCTGGCAACGCTCAGCGAAGAAGAACTGCGCCGCGCCCGCGAGGAAATGCAGATCATCTTCCAGAACCCGTTCGCCGCACTCGACCCGCGCATGAATGTACGCTCGCTCATCCTTGAGCCGCTGCAAATCCACAACATCGGCGACGATGCCAGCCGCGAGAAACGGGTGCGCGAACTGCTGCATCTGGTCGGCTTGCAGGAAGAACACCTTGACCGTTACCCGCACGAGTTCAGCGGCGGGCAGCGGCAGCGCATCGGGATCGCACGGGCGCTGGCGCTCAATCCCAAATTGCTGATTCTGGATGAGCCAACCTCGGCGCTGGATGTGTCGGTACAGGCCACCATCCTGAATTTGCTGCTCAAACTGCGCGACGAACTAGGTTTGAGCTATCTGTTCATCTCGCATGATTTGAATGTGCTGCGCTACGTGTGCGACCGGATCGGGATTATGTATCTGGGGCGCATCGTGGAAATGGCTCCCACCAGCGAGATATTTGAAGACCCCAAGCATCCGTATACCATTTCGCTGCTCTCTGCCGCGCCCGAAGCCAAGATCGAACAGAAGCGCGGCGAAATCATCTTGCAGGGCGAGGTTAGCCAGCGGGCTATCGGGAAGGGCTGCCGCTTCAGCCCGCGCTGTCCCGCCGCGCAAATTGACCTGTGCAAAGCCGAAGAACCGGGGCTGGATGAGGTGTGGCGCGGTCATCAGGCGGCCTGTCATCTGGCGCTGCAAAACCTGCCGTTAGGGATTATCACGGCATCGGGCGAACCTTATGCAAATACCGTTCGGAGAACAAAACACATGAGAGGCTACCGCATCGCCACCGACATCGGCGGCACGTTTACCGATCTGGTGGTACTGAATGAGGATACGGGTGAAATCAGCGTCGCCAAAGCCTCCACCACCCCGCATGATTTTTCGCAGGGTATTCTGGACACGCTGAACAAATCGAGCAAGCTGGACACGGCACGCACCTCGTTTTTTGTGCATGGCACGACGGTGGTGATTAACGCGCTAACCGAACGCAAAGGCGTGAAAACCGGCCTGATTACCACACGCGGTTTCCGTGACGTGCTGGAAATTCAACGTTCCAACCGCCCGGATATCTACAACCTGTCGTATTCCAAGCCGAAGCCGTTCGTGGAGCGCCATTTGCGCCTCGAAGTGACCGAACGCTTGAACTACAAAGGCGAAGTCCTCACCCCGCTAGACCGCGACGAGATGCGCCGCATGGTGTCGCAACTGGTGAAAGAGGGTGTGGAAAGTATCGCGGTGTGTTTCCTGCATGCCTATATCAACGCTGCTCATGAGGTGGAAGCGGGTGAGATTATCCGGCAGACCGCGCCGCACATCCCCTATACGCTCTCGCACGAGGTCACGGGCGAATGGCGCGAATACGAGCGTACCAGCACGGCGGTGTTCAACAGTTACATCCTGCCGACGGCGCAGAAGTATCTGGATAACCTCGAAACCAAGCTGACCAACCAGAAGCGCATGAGCGATGTGCTGCACATTATGCAGTCCAATGGCGGCAGTGCCACATTTGCCCTCGCCAAACGTACCCCGATCAATCTGGTCGAGTCGGGGCCGGTGGCGGGCGTGATCGGGTCGGCGCGGATTGGCGACCTGATCGGCGAGCCGAATGTGATCGCGTTCGATGTGGGCGGCACGACGGCGAAAACATCGTTGATCGAAGGCGGACAGCCCAAGATCACTACCGAGTACAAGATTGAACATACCCGCGAATTTGCCGGGTATCCCATCCTCGTCCCGACGATTGATATTGTCGAAATCGGGTCGGGTGGTGGCAGTATCGCCTACGTGGATGAGGCGGGGGCGCTGCGCGTGGGGCCGATCAGCGCGGGGGCAGTGCCGGGGCCGGCCTGCTACGATCAGGGCGGCACACAGCCCACCGTCACCGATGCCAATCTAGTAGTCGGGCGCTTGAATGCCCGCAACTTCCTCGGCGGCGAGTTGAAAGTGAGCCTCGAAAAAGCGCGGCAGGCCATCAAGCCGATTGCCGAGCATTTCAATACCAGCATCGAAGAAGCGGCACTGGGCATCATCCGCATTTCG
>CAIVEA010000428.1 GCA_903904765.1 uncultured Chloroflexota bacterium | reverse complement strand
CTGGCGTGGGCAGTCCCTTGTTGATCGCATCCTGCGGGGTAAGCGTGGCACGCATCACCGTCCCCGCCCCCGGCTTATCCCATGCGATCACCCGGAACACCACTTTTTCGCGGAATCTCGGACGATACGGCAATTGATCGATCACTTCCAATGCGATCTTGCGTTCATCGTTAACATCCCCCGGTGAGGACACGAACACACGAATCTGCGGAACGGTTATCAAGAATGCACTGTTCATCGTCAGCCTACTTATACTTATTTTGGGTAGACTATTTAATAATACCCAATTGTTGTACGGATGCCGAGTCGCCCTCACACCCACCGCCCCTCTCTTGCTCCCCTTCGCCACTTGGGAGAAGGGGTTGGGGGATGAGGGCAACCTTCATTGGGCGAAAGCGCCCCGCCGCGCTATAGTGGGGGGACAAAATACAGTCGGCCTTTTGAGCAGAGGATACGGTGGACGATGGATTTAGCAGCCGTTGATCTGGGGAACGAATCCGGGCGCGTGATGCGCGTCACCTATAGCGGCGGCGGCATCGAATGTGCCGAAGTCTACCGCTTCCCGAACAATCCGGTCACGGTCAGCGGCACGTTGTACTGGGATGTGCTGCGCCTGTGGCACGAAATCCAGATCGGGCTGCGGCGGGCGCAGGAGCAACCGCTGGCGGGCATCGGCGTGGATTCGTTCGGCGTGGATTTCGGCCTGCTGGATGCGAACGACCAGCTCATCGGCAACCCCGTCCACATGCGCGACGGGCGCACCGACGGCATGATGGAGTGGGTGCTGGAGCGCGTCCCGCGACAGACGCTATGGGAGCGCAGCGGCGGCATCGGCTTCTACATCATCAACAGCCTGTACCAGTTGGCCGCCCTCACCCAGAAAGCGCCTTATCAACTGGACGCGGCGCGTTCCTTCCTGACCATCCCCAACCTGCTCAACTTCTGGCTGACGGGCGAAAAGCAGTCGGAGTTCACGCACACCACCACCACCCAGTGCTACAACCCGCTGGCGGGCGACTGGGACAAACCCACGCTGGAGGCGCTCGGCATCCCCACGCGCATGTTCCCGCCCGTCATCCAGCCGGGGGAGCGCCTCGGCAGTTATCATGATGTCCCCGTGTTCACCGTCGCCAGCCACGACACCGGCAGCGCAGTGCTGGCCGTCCCCGCCGAAACGCCGCATTTCGCCTACATCAGCAGCGGCACATGGAGTCTGTTCGGCATCGAAACGCGCCAACCGCTGACCAACCCCGCCGCGCTGGAAGCGAATTTGACCAGCGAAGGCGGCGCGTTCGGCACATTCCGTCCGCTGAAAATGGTCATGGGACTGTGGATATTGCAGCAGTGCCGCGCGGCATGGGCGCATCAGGGCTGGGATACCGACTATGCGCGGCTGATCGCGCAGGCCGAAGCCGCCCCGCCCTTCGTCAGCCTGATTGACCCCGACGACGCGGGTTTCTTCCCGCCGGGGGACATGCCCGGACGGGTGCATGATTTCTGCGTCCGCACCGGACAGCCCGCGCCGCAGGAACACGGAGCGGTGGTGCGCTGCGTGATGGAAAGCCTCGCGCTCAAATACCGCCTCGTGGTCGAACAGCTGGCGGCGGCGGGCGGACACGCAATTGATGTGATTCACATCGTCGGCGGCGGGGCGCAGAACGCGCTGCTATGCCAGATGACAGCCGATGCCACCGGACGGCCTGTGCTGGCAGGGCCGGTAGAAGCCACCGCGCTCGGCAACGGGCTGGCGCAGTTGATCGCGCTGGGCGAACTGAAGGATATGGCGGAAGCCCGCGCCCTGATTCGCCGCAGCCACCCGCCCAAACGCTACGAACCACAGTCCGGTGGCGACTGGTCAGCCGCTTACGAACGCTTCCGGCGGCTGATGACCGCGCCGTGATTCGCATCTACGGCTTCGACTTCACCAGCGCCCCCACCCGCCGCAAGGCCATCACCCGCGCTGACTGCTGGCTGGACGGGGACGCGCTGCATTTTGAACGGCTGGAACGCCTGCCCGATTGGAGCAGCTTCGAGGCGACGCTCCACGAACCGGGCGCATGGGTGGCCGGCTTCGATTTCCCGTTCGGGCAACCGCGCCAACTCCTGACTGCGCTCGGCTGGCCGCTGGACTGGCCAGCTTATGTGCGGTTGGTAGGCGCGATGCCCCCGCGCACCTTCGAGGACACGCTCAACGCCTACCGCGCCCCGCGCCCTTACGGGGATAAGCAGCATTTGCGCCGCACCGATGCGCTGGTGCGCGCCGCCAGCCCGATGATGCTGTACGGAACACCCGTCGCCAAGATGTTCCAGCAGGGTGCGCCGCGCCTGCTGGCCGCCGG
>CAIVEA010000427.1 GCA_903904765.1 uncultured Chloroflexota bacterium | reverse complement strand
TGCACAGCTTCATGCCGTATGTGGCCTTCCTCGGCGTGTGTCTGTCCCTGCTGCATCAGTCCTCACTGGGCGCGACCTATGGCATCCTGACCGCCCGCCCGATCTGGTACTCGCCCAGTGCGCCCGTACTGTTCATCCTGTCGGCGGCGACGGCGGGCGCTTCGCTCACCTTGCTGGCGACGCTGGTTTCAGGGCGGTTGCTCAACCGGCAAATGGTTCCGAGCAAAGTGATGAACGGTGTGGCGCGGTTCGTGGGCTATGCCTGCCTCGCCTATCTGTACCTGAAGATGTGGAGCTGGCTGGCGACGAACTACTACAGCCACGTCCCCGAACAACAGTTGGGCGCAGAAATTCTGGCGGAGAACACCCCGTATAACTTCACTTTCTGGTTTGGCGAGGTGCTGTTCGGCGCGTTCGTCCCCATGATCCTGCTGCTGTGGCCGCGCACCCGCGCCAACCGCAACGTGCTCATTCTGGCGACGATCATGATTATCGCGGGGCTGGTCATCAACCGCTGGAACATGACCCTTTCCGGTTTCGTCATTCCGATGGATTGGTCGCCGGGGGTGAAAGATGTGCTGCCCGTGAACCACTACCAACCTGCGCTGGTGGAGTGGGGCGTGGCGGTGGGTATCATCGGCTACAGTTGGACGGCATTCACGCTGGGCGTGCGCTACCTGAACATTTACCCGGAATGGCGGCCACGCCGGGGCGGGGAAGAAGAAGTCTAACGTTTAGCGCGGGCGGCCTGCCAGCAAGCGCAGCGCCCGCCGCCAGCTATCACTCGCCGCCCCTACGTCGCTAGGGGCGGTTTTGTTCATATCGTAGGCACGCATGAACGTTTCCAGTTCTTCGCGCAGGCGCGTCCAGTGTTCGGTTTGCGCCGTCATCAGCTTTTCCAGATGCGCGGGGGAGGGGGTAGCGCGTAACGCCATCTTCAAATGCGGCAGGCACAGCCCGTCCGACTGGCGGAAGGCCGTCAGCATACGCTCGTCGGTGATGGCGTTCGCCAGCGCGTTGGTGTGGCCTTCCTCGGCATGATTGACGGACGAACAGGCGGGGCATTCTTCGGTGGGTTCGAGGCGATCTGCCACTGCCGCGCCGCCTCCACTCATCCGCAGCAAGCGCGAGAGTGTGCGTTCGCCGTTGGCCTCCGCCACACGCCGCACTTCGTCCAGCACCTGCGCCTGCAAAATGGTCACGCCCAGCACGCCCGCGCCGAAATCCGCCAGCCGTGCGCTGTGGTCGGCGCATAAGCCCCGGCTGGCACGCAAACGGACGTGCGTGGCCGGGGCGTTGGCATACTCGTATAGCAGCGAGTCCAGATAGCGATTCGTGTCACGTTCCACCAGCGTACAGATCACGCAACCCGGCTGCGGCAGCAGTTCCAGCAGATCGTAGTAATTCAGCGGGACTAAGGCCATGAACGATGCCTCGTGTTATGCTCGCTTATCATCGTTCAGGCCATGCCCGTTCGTCAAGGCAGGGCGCAGGTTACGCTGCTGGCTTGATGATGCTCTCGTCCGGCTTGGCTTCCTCGAAGCGCGACGGGCATTTCAGCAGCAGTTCGCTGGCGTGGAATATCCCGTTCGCGTCCAGTGTGCCGGTGAGGATGGCCTGTGCTTCATGCTGGAGCAGATCGGGCTTGACCTGATTTTCCACGCGCACAGCGATTTGTTCGGCGTTCGGGTCGCTGACAGCCTGATGCAGCGCGCTATTTCAATGACCTACAGCGCTTTAATAGAAGAAAATCTTGCCTCGCTTGCTTCGCTTCTGAACAGCTTCCCAAAAAAAGATTGGAATACTTTGGAAATTGAGGGCAAGAATATCGCCCAGGTGATTCAAAAAGGTGGAACGGTATTTTGGTGTGGAAACGGTGGTAGCGCCGCAG
>CAIVEA010000426.1 GCA_903904765.1 uncultured Chloroflexota bacterium | reverse complement strand
CCGATCTGCGCATGTCGGCTTCGCAGCGACGACATGGGCGCTGCTGGTTGTTCTTTCGGCTGTGGAATGGCTGAACAGTCGTGAAGTGTCGGATGGAATGAAAGAGAGTCAATGGAAACCACAGTCCGAAGCGCAGAACTAAACTTAACTGCGCTACTCCGTACCTATCTCGAACTCGCCAAGCTTCGCATCGTCCTGTTGCTGCTGTTCACCACCGTCACGGCGATGGTGATTGCGGCGCATGGTGTACCGTCGCTCTCGATTTTGATTCCCACGTTGATTGGCGGCGGCTTTGCTGCGGCAGGTGCAAGCGCCATCAACCAGTACATTGACCGCGATATGGATGCCAAAATGTCGCGCACTTCCCGCCGCCCGATTCCTTCGGGGCGGGTCGCGCCGATCAACGCGCTGCTATTCGGGATGGGGCTGCTGGCGTGGTCGGTGCTGGTGCTGGGCTTGTGGGTAAACTGGTTATCGGCGCTGCTGGCCTTCATCGGTGGCATTTACTATGTGGTGCTGTACACGCTGATTTTGAAGCGCAACACCGTCGCCAACATCTTGATCGGCGGCGGTGCGGGCGCAGTTCCGGTGCTGGTGGGTTGGGCGGCTGTGACGGGCGGTCTCAGCTTCGAGTCGTTCATCCTGTTTGCGATTGTGTTCTACTGGACACCACCGCATAGCTGGGCGTTGGCGCTGCTGGTCAACCGCGATTACACGCTGGCGAACGTACCGATGATGCCTGTGGCACGCGGCGAAGCGGCCACGCGCACGCAGATTTTGCTGTACTCGATGCAGCTTATTCTGATTACGCTGCTGCCGATGCCGTTTCAATTTCTGGGGTGGGTGTATCTGCTCTCCGCTGTTTTGCTAGGAATCGGGCTGATTCGCATGGCGGTCAAGCTCATCCAACAGAAGGACGGGGCGGCTGCCCGCCGGATGTACAAGTATTCAACCGCTTATCTGGCGTTCCTGTTCCTCGCCATGATTTTGGATCGGCTGCTGATCTAGAAGGTTTCTCGTGAGCAACCCTGCTGTTCGTTCTGGCGGTTCGCGCTGGCCCGTGTTCGTGGTCATCGGCCTATTTGTGCTGGTTACAGCCGTGTTCCTGATCGAATTTACCATTTCGACCCGTGATGAAATCGCGGCTCGTTCGCAGCCCACCGCGCAGGCCGTTGTGGATGAGAACACGGTGGCGGAATTGTGGAGCGCGGGCAACCCCAAGTCGGGTGCGGCGCTGGTGGAGAAATACGGCTGTATCGCGTGTCACCGCATCGGCGTTCGCAGCCATATCGCGCCGCCTTTCACCGAGGTGGCTACGGTTGCGCCCACGCGCCACCCGCCCCTGAGCGCGGCGGCCTACATCTACGAATCCATCACGAACCCGCTGGCGTTTGTGGTGGAAAGCTATAATCCCGCCATGCCGCAAAACTTCAAAGAGCGCCTGACTCCGGCAGAAATTGGGGATATTATCGCCTTTCTGCTGTCGCCGGATGCGAATTAACCGTAGCGCCTGATGTACCTCGACGCTTTTACCCTCTCGGCGCTGGTGGATGAATTCATGGACACGCTTGTGGGTGGGCGTGTTCAGGATGTGATTGATGTTGACCACACCGGACTCGGTCTCGAAATCTACTCGGATCGCCGTCGCCATTATTTGTACCTGAGTGCCGACCATCACACGCCGCGCCTGCACCGCGTGTCGGATAAGCTGCGGCGCGGGCTGGTGAAGCCCACGCAGATCGGTCTGCTGTTCCGGCGCTTCATCGAAGGTGGCAGCCTGACGCACGTTAGCCAGCCAGCATGGGAGCGCATCGTCCAACTGGATTTCATGGGGCCGGAAGGCGCGATCAGTGTGGTGGTCGAGCCGATGGAACGGCGCAGCAACATCTTGCTGGTGCAGAACGGCATCATCCTCGATTGTATGCGGCGGGTGGGGCCGGAAGAAAACCGCTACCGTCTGAGCCTGCCCAACCACGAATATAAACTGCCCCCACCGCAAACCAGCAAACATGACCCGTCAACGATTACGGCGGCGAATTTTGCGGGGCTGTTCGAAGGCGAACACGACCCCAAGCGACGCACGCAACAGGTGCTATCGGCGGCGCTGCTGGGTGTGAGTCCGCTGCTGGCGAGTGAAATTGTGCATCGTTCCGGCGCGGATGTGGCGCAAAAAGCCACCGAAGCCGATCCGTCGCGACTGCATGAGGCGCTGCGTAGCGTAGTCGAGCCGCTGGCACGGCGGCACTGGCAACCGGGTGTGGTGATGGAGGGCGGACGGGCGCGGGCGTACAGCGTGTATCCGCTGACGCATCTGCCGCACTTCCAGCCTGCTGAGGATTTGAGCGCGGCGCTGGCGGCCTATTATGGCGCTCCCGTCGGGGAAGATGCCTACCGCGCCGCCAAAGTTCCTGTGCAGGAAGCCATCGTGGAAGGCATGGCGAAACTGCGGGCGAAATTAGCTTCGCTGGAACGGTCGTTGAAAGACGAGTCCGAACGCGAACTGCTCAAACAGTCGGGTGAACTGCTGCTGGCGTATCAGTACACACTCAAACCCGGGCAAACTGAACTGGTCGCGCAATACGATCTCGATCAGCCGCCGCTGACTATTCGCCTTGATCCGGCGTTGTCGCCGCTGGAGAACGCGCAGGCTTATTTCTCGCGTTACGACAAGGCCAAGCGGGCGCTGGATGATGTGCCGGGTCTGGTGAAGGAAACGCGCAACGAACTGGGTTTCCTCGCGCAGTTGCAGACCGATCTGGAATTCGCTGCCTCGTGGCCGGAAATTGACGAGGTACAACAGAGTTTGCAGGGCGGCGGCTACTGGCCGGGGCAGCCCACCAAACGTATCGCGGGCAGCGGACAGAGTGCGCCGTTGAAGGTGGTCACGCAGGACGGGTTTGTGATCTGGGTGGGGCGTAACAGCCGCCAGAACGAACTGGTCACGTTCGGCAAGGGCGGCGGGCAGGATTACTGGCTGCATGCGCGGGGCGTTCCCGGCGCGCATGTGGTCGTCAAAGTGGATGGCCGCGCCATACCGGAGCGCGTGCTGGAGCAGGCCGCCGCGCTCGCCGCGTACTACTCTGCGAACCGTGCCGAGAGCAAAGTGGAAGTGGATGTGACACGCTGTCTGTATGTGCGAAAGATCAAAGGCGCTGCACCCGGTATGGTCACATACCGCAACGAGGAGACGCGCAGTATCGCGCCGCGCTCAGAATTGGGCGATACTGAATAGAGGTTATTTTCGTAAACACGTTTTGCCCGCAGGGAGAATCCCCATGTCTGAATCCACGATTAAGCCCAAGCCACTGAGCCGTATCAACCTGAACGATTGTGACCCCGATTTTCACGGAGATGACGACAAACAATCGGTAGTAGCTGCCACTGACCGCTTGCAGGAGAAGATGCAGGCGCTACAAGATCGGTTGTACGCCGAGGGCAAACAATCGCTGCTGGTGGTGCTGCAAGCGATGGATACGGGCGGCAAAGATGGCACGATTCGCAAGGTGTTCGAGGGCGTGAATCCGGCGGGTGTGTATGTGAAGCCGTTCAAAGCCCCCACGCCGGACGAACTGGCGCATGATTTCCTGTGGCGGGTGCATCCCCACATCCCCGGCAAGGGGTATATCGGTGTGTTCAACCGCAGCCACTACGAGGATGTGCTGGTGGTGCGGGTGAACAATCTCGTCCCTAAAGAGGTGTGGAAGCGCCGCTACGACCACATCAACCATTTCGAGTATACGCTGGCGGATGCGAATGTCCGCATCCTGAAGTTCTATCTGCACATCAGCAAGGACGAGCAGAAAAAGCGCCTTCAGGAACGCCTTGATACGCCTGAAAAGAACTGGAAGTTCTCCCCCGGTGATCTGCCCGTGCGCGAACAATGGGATGCCTACATGGAAGCCTACGAGGAGATGCTGGAACGCTGCAACACCGAGTATGCGCCATGGCATATCGTGCCGGCTAACCACAAATGGTTCCGCGACTGGGTGATTGCGAAGGCGATTGTGGATGCGCTGGAAGAAATGAATCCGCAGTATCCGCCACCTGCGCCCGGTCTGGATAAGATCGTTATCCCCGATTAAGTGCTGCTGGCAGCGCGGCGTGCGCTTTCCAGCACCTTCGCCAGTGTGATCTCGCGAATGCAGGGATGGTTCACGGGGTCATCCCCGTTCCAGTCGAGGACGCGACAGGGGCGGCAAGCGATGTCACTGGTGAGGATGATGTGTTTGGCGGGTGCGCCCCACTGTGCGAACTCCACCGGATCGGCGGGGCCGAACAGCGCGACGGTGGGCGTGCCGACGGCGGCGGCCAGATGCAGCGGGCCGCTATCCGGGCCTAAGACCACCCGCGCCCGCTGGAACAGTGCCGCCAGTTGATTGACTCGCGTATCGCCAGCCATCACCACGACAGGCTGCTTCATCTGCGCGGCGATGCGCCGTGCTAGTGGAATTTCGCCCGCGCTGCCCGTCAGGATGGGGTGGGCGTTCAGTTGTTCGCTCAGGATGTCGGCAGTTTGCGCCCAGCGGTCTTCCGTCCATTGTTTGACCCATGTGCCGCTGCCGGGATGAATGCAGAAGATCGGCTTATCCGGCTGAATGCCCCACTCCTCCAGATAACCATTCACGAAAGCCTGTTCCGGCGGCGTGACCGGAAATTCCAGCGTCACAGAGGGAGGGGGTATTGTGCCTGTCCAGCGTTCCACGAGGCGCAGGTTTTGCACAACTGCGTGGACAGGCTGGAAGGGGACGGTTTCGGTCAGGAAAGGGGCGACATCCGGCACATCATAGCCGATGCGAATGGGGATATTCGCCAGATGTGCCACCAGCGCACCCCACCAGTGATCGGGGCGCAGGATGATGGCGGCGCTGTAGTGGATGCGCCGCAAGCGGCGGGCGGTGGCTGCTGCCAGTTGATAGGGCGAACGCAGACTGCCGTTCGAGCTGCGGCTAAAGCCGGGAAAGGCCAGCGTGAGTACCGCGTCAATCTCGTTGTAGGCAGCGGTGACATCTGCTGACCAAGGGCCAACCAGCGTATGAATTTCGGCCTGCGAGCGGGCGGCTCGTAAAGCGCGAATGGCTGGCGTACTTAGCAGCACATCTCCCAGATGATCGGGGCGGATGAGCAAAATGCGCTCGGTAGCCGCCGAACGGGTGGGGGGCATGGGCAGCACCGCCAGTCCGCGTAACAGCGCCCGCCGAGCCTGATGCTTGAGGGGGACGGTGTGAAAGGCTTCTGCCATGCTGCGGTTTCGCAGGGCGAGTGTGTCCTTATCCAAGGCCAATTCCCCGGTAAGCGTTGAGCAGTTGCGGGATGAGAACCGACCAGTCGTAATGTTTGCGGACGACGGTTTGTGCGGCTGTGCCGAGGGCGTGGCGGGCGCTGGCATCGCGCAAGAGGCTGATGATCTGGTTGGAAAACGCGCTTGGTGTGTCTGCAATACGCAGCCCTTGCAGTGCATCCGGCACAATGCCGCTGGCGGCAATCGTGGTGGCGACCACCGCACAACCGGAGGCCATTGCTTCGAGGATTTTCAGGCGCGTGCCGCTGCCCATTCGCAGCGGGGCTACGTAGACACTTGCGCCACGCAGGAAAGGCTGTACATCCTTCACCCATCCCGTGATCTCGATATCGTCATGGTCGCGCAGGGCTTCGAGGCGCGGGTGCGGCTTTTGCCCGACCACAACGAGGCGGGCGGCGGGAATCTGGTCGCGTACCAGCGGCAGGATTTCTTCAGCGAACCACAGCATGGCATCCACATTCGGGCGATAGTCCATTTTGCCCGTGAATACGATGGCATCCTGTCCCAGATCAAGCTGGGTGGTGGACTGCGTATAGTCATCACAGAAGATGCCGTTGGCGACTACTGGAATCGGCCTGCCGGGGGCATAGCGTTCTAGTTCGGCGGCATCTTCGCTGGAGACAGCTACCACCAGATCGGATTGCTGGCTGAGGGTTTGCTCGAAGCGCTGGATGCGCCCGATTTGCACGAACGAATAGAGCGCAGCGGGCAGGCGGCGGATGTTGCCCCGGTCTACCTCGAAGATCACGCGCTGGAGCGCAGCCTCGGCATTGAAGGCATCATAGCACAGCTTGGCGCGGGTGTTCATCTGCCGAACCAGCGGCAGGTAACACGCGACTTCAATCCCCTCGAACTGGATCAGGTCGAAGGATTGGGACTCGACCAGCGCACGCAGGCGTTCGAGAAAGGCGGGCGAAAACATGCGGCGGGCGATGTCCGCCTGACGGGAGAGCAGCAGGTCGCGCAGGCGATCCGCTTTGCTACGAACGGGTGAGGGCAGCGTTTCGAGGTGGCTGCACAACGCGCCCAATGGCGTATTTTGCGCGTCCGTCTGGGTATCGTCAAAACTGAGCAGCGTCAGGGTATGGCCGGCATGGTGGAGTCCATGCAACAGGCCGAAGGTACGCAGCGCGCCTCCCTGCTGCGGGGGGTAGGGCAGGTTGGCGCTCACGATTAAGATGTTCATCCGGTCTTGCCCACTTGTTCGTAGACGCTCAGTACAATCCGAGCCGTCTGTTCCCATGTAAATTGCCGGGCGCGTTCCAGTCCTGCGCGGCGCTGTTCGCTGCGCCATGCCTCATCCAGCAGCGCCCGTTCCATCGCGTCCGCCCATCCGTCATGATCGTCCGGGTCAACCTGCGCGCCCACTGTGCCGACCACTTCCGGCAGCGACGAACGGTTGCTGACCAGCGGCACAGTTCCGCAGGCCATCGCCTCCAACGCCGGAAAGCCGAAGCCTTCGTAGAATGAGGGCAGCGCCAGTAGTGCCGCCTGATTATACACAGCGGGTAGGTCGGAGTCGCCTATATCTTCCCGCCAGATGAGCCGTTCGCCCAGTTGGAGTGCGTCAATCTGCGCCCGTAGCTCCTCGAAGTACCAGCCTTTTTTGCCCACAAGCAGCATGGGCGGGGCAGCGGGCAGGCGTTCGATCAGTTTGCGGTAAGCCGCCAGCAGCCCCGGCAGGTTCTTGCGCGGCTCTAGCGTACCGACGAACAACAGGTAACTCGGCGGCAGGCCGAGCGCGGCCACCCGTTCGGCGGCGGCAGCGCCCAGCGGGGCAAAACGCTCCTCCACGCCCAGCATGTGAACGGTGATTTTGTCGGCTGGTACGCCTAGCATGGCGATCATATCGGCTTTGCTGGCTTCGCTGTCGGTGAGGATGTGCGCGGCTTGCCGGACAGCCGTTTCAATCTGGTCGTTGTAGTAGCGGCGTGCGTCCGATGTGACGAACTGCGGGAAGTGCAGGAAAGTGAGGTCGTGAACGGTGATGATGTGCTGCTTAGCACCCCGCAGCGGCGGGATAAAATCCGGGCTATGCAGCACATCCAGCCGGAAACGTGCCAGTTCCACACTCAGCGCGAGGCGCTCTAAACGGTGGTGGCAGGGTGTCCATAAGGGCGCACAGGCGAAGCGGCGGGGGATGATTTCGGTGGCTTTGCGGCTGCGGAACACAGTGTAGCCGTTGCGGTTGTCTAAATGTTCCAGCGCCGTCACCAGCCGCCGCATATACGTGCTGATTCCGCCTGTCCGGTAATAGGTGAGCCGTGTATCAATACCAATTTTGTACATTTCTCCAGTATAGTTCAAGGCTTTGTGAACAATCCAGACCGTATGCGGTATAATCCGCGCAGACTTCGTATCAGAAAGGCGTTCATGGTGCGTATTCTGGCGATTGCCAACCAAAAGGGCGGAGTTGGCAAAACCACAACGACACTTAATCTCGGGCTGGTGCTGGCGCGGAAACGCCGCGTATTGCTGGTTGATCTCGACCCGCAGGCCAGCCTGACCGCAGCTTTTGGCTTCGATTCGTACCGCCTTGATCGCAGCGGATTTTCGCTGTTGATGTATGACGATATGGCGCTCAGCCGTGCGCTGCGCCCGATTCATTCCAGCCTCGCACTCGTCCCCGGCAGCGTTGATCTGGCGACGGCCTCGATTAAGTTGGTGCAGGGTTCGCACCCGCTGGATCGGTTGCGGAAGCTGCTGCGCGAAAACCGGATGCAATTCGACGATATTTTGATTGATACGCCCCCCGGCATCAATGTGCTGACGGTGATCGGGTTACTGGCTTCGGACGCGATCATAATTCCCGCGCAGTGCAACCATGCCGCCATGCTGGGCATTCGCGCTGTGATGGATGTCAGCCGCCGTGTGCGGGAACAGATGGGCAACCCGGATTTGAAGGTGCGCGGAATTGTCCCCACCTTTTACGATCCCCGTTCGCTGTATACGGCGCGGGTGCTGGAAGATTTGCGTGCGCTGTTCCCCAGTCAAGTGCTGAAAACGATGATTCCGTATGATGTGCATGTGGCGGATGCGCCTTACCGGGGGCGGGCGGTGGTGCAGGATGCGCCCGATAGCCCCGGCGCGCAGGCTTATGCCCAACTGGCGGATGAGATCGAAACCCCCTAGACCTCTTCTTAGAAAAGGGCAAGGCGATGCACATCTCAATATTTGTTTATGGGACATGGGGCGATATCCGTCCGCATGTGGTGCTGGGGATGGCGCTACAACAGGCCGGACACACGGTACAGGTGGTGGCTTCACCGGGTTACGAGGCGTGGGTGCGGGCGCGTAATCTGGAGTTTTATCCACTCACCACCGATGTGAATACCTTTGCTAAAGAGAATGCCTCGCTGATGGATGCGGGCATTATCCAGCAACTTCAGACGGTTCGCACGCAGCTCAACCCGATTTTCAAACAGATGGGGCTGGAGGTGCTGGAAGCGACCCGCAAATCGGATGTGCTTATGACTGTGGAATTTGGTGCTGCTCTTCTATTTGATGTTTTGAAGGTGAACAAGCTAAAAACAATCCTCATTAACCCTGCCCCGATCAATCCAACGCGCGAATTTTCTTTAGCTTTGCCGCCAACACCGGGCT
>CAIVEA010000425.1 GCA_903904765.1 uncultured Chloroflexota bacterium | reverse complement strand
TGCCAGTTGCCGCTGCCATGCTGAATGTCGTTCAAACCCTGCGCTATGTGGCGGCGGAAATGCAACCCGAAGCCGCCGCCAACCATCAACAAATCACCCTCATCCTGCCGGAAACCGCACTGCCTAATTGGAATACCAGTGTGGACTTAATCCGCGTGTGGAAACATTTGATCAGGAATGCCATCAAATACGCGGGCAGCGGCAGCACCATCACCATACGCATTAACCCGCCCCGCCCCCCGCTGGAACACATCCCCGATGATGCGCTGCTGGTGCAGTTGACCGATAACGGGCATGGCATCCCCAATGAAGATCAGGCCAAACTGTTCTCGCGCTTCTTCAGGGGGTGGGCGGCGCAGACCAGCATCCCCGGAACCGGGCTGGGATTGGCCTATGTGCGCGATCTGCTGCGGGCGAGTGGCGGGGATATTGTCCTCGATTCATCTGCAAACGCCGGAACGAGTTTCTACTTCTGGATGCCGGTTATCCTAACATCTTCTTGAATCGCCAGCCTGATAAGCCGATAATCGCGTTGGGTTTGGGAAGCACCTCACCCCTCTGATTAGCCGAGGGAACGCCTACGGCGCACAAGTGTAAATTCCCTCGGCTAATCACCCTCTCCAAAACGCGGAGTACCGCTTTGGAGAGGGGTGAAAGACGTATCTGTTGGTCTTACACCCTTCGCCCTGAGGGAGAAGGGTCGGGGATGAGGGTTTCTCCCTTCGCCCTGAGGGAGAAGGGTCGGGGATGAGGGTCACTAGGCAAAGGATGAGCAGCATGACGCGCATATTCGGCACCATCGGCGGGCTGGCGGGTTTTCTGGGCGTGGCACTGGGCGCATTCGGCAGCCACGCCCTGCGTACCACACTGGAAGCGGCTGGTCGCATGGGAACGTATGAGACGGCGGTGCAATACCAGTTGATTCACGCACTGGCGCTGCTGGCGACGGCATGGGCGGCAGAACGCTGGCCGGGTAAGCTGACGCGGACGGCGGGGTGGGCGTTTGCGGTGGGCATTGTGCTGTTCTCCGGCAGCCTGTACGTGCTGGCGATCTTCGATCTGCGCTACATGGGCGCGATAGCCCCGTTGGGCGGCGCGGCGCTGCTGGTGGGTTGGGCGTGTTTGGGACTGGCGGCACGGCGCAGCGCATGAGGCTCGTCCGCTGGCTGTTCGGTCTGTTGCGCTGGGCTGTCCTCATCGGGCTGATGCTAGGGCTGCTTCAGTATTCCAGCTACCCGCTGGGCAACCAGTGGAACGCTGTCGCGCTGCTGGCCGGCGATGCCACTTTTGATTATGTCGGCTGGGAAATGGCGGCGCTGGCGCTGAAAGCCGATCAAACGCTGTACGGCACAGCGCCTTTCCGCACCGAAGCCGAACGCACCGCCCTCGTCCGGCAGTACATGGACGATCTGCGGCAGGCGCAGGACATCGAAGCACAAATCGCGGCGCTGTATGCTGCCCCCGCCGCCGAGGGCGACCCGGAAACTGTGTCTGCCGCCCTGCGTGCCGAACGCGACACGCGCCGCGCCAGTCTGCGCGAACGACAACCGCTGGTGGAGAGCATCCTCGAAGGGCAGGTGGCCGCCGTGCTGGTCGAACAGGGATTTGGCCTGCTGGGGCAGATCATCCCGCCCGTGTCGGCACATTTCACGCAAGTCCCCGCCCTGCTCGTCGTCTCCCCTCGCGATCAAATTCGCTTCGACATCTCGATCAACCTCGACCCGCTGACCACTGAAGCGCAGGCCGCGCTCGAAAACCGGATTGATGCGGAGCAAAATGTATCCTCGCTAATCGTCCCGTTGGGCGGAATCGCGCTCTATCCGGCGATGGTGCTGGAGACAGCCTCCATCCCTTACGCGCTGGATACCATCGCCCACGAATGGGTGCATCATTACCTGTTCTTCTTCCCCATCGGCCTCGAATATTTCAGCGGAGACGGCTTCGCAGGGGAAACGCGCATCCTGAACGAAACCGCTGCCTCGCTATTCGGGCAAGAGATGAGCCGCCTCGTGCTGGCGCGTTATTATCCCGATTTGCTGCCACCCCCGCCCGCACCTGTCTCAACATCTACTACATCTACTACCGCCACGCCTGCCCCGCCCGCCTTCGACTTCGCTGCCGAGATGGATGCCACCCGCCGCTATGTGGACGCACGCCTGCGCGAAGGGGATGTGAGCGCGGCCGAACGGTTCATGGCGGCGCGGCGCGATATCTTCGCCGCCAACGGCTACCGCATCCGCAAACTGAATCAGGCTTTTTTCGCCTTCTATGGCGGATATCAGGTCAGCGGCGTAGCCGGCGCGGGCGGTGGCGACCCCATCGGCCCTGCGCTGCGTACCCTGCGCGAACGAGCCGCCTCGCTGCACGGCTGGGTGGTGCAGGTGCGCGGCCTCACCCGCCGCGACCAACTGCAGGCGCTGGTGACGCAAACCGCACCGTAAACCCGCCCTCGTCCCTCCCTGCTCGCACCATACCATGAAAGCTCCCTGTAAGGTTGACTACGTAGAGTGAATAGGTGTAAAACAAAGTTTCAAGAGTTATTACAGGTTTTCGTATCCTAAGTGCCATCGGAACGAGATGAAGGGAATCGTTATGTCGAAGACCACCACAGGAGCATTGGCGCTGCTGGTGCTGCTGTTGGCCTTCATAGATC
>CAIVEA010000424.1 GCA_903904765.1 uncultured Chloroflexota bacterium | reverse complement strand
CTCATTTGTATTCCAAGAGCCATGACTACAGCTATCAACAGCACGATCTTTTGTAGTTGTTTCATTATGTTCCCTCTAGTTGTTATTCGATTACCTTGCTGATTGGATAGTTGTGATCTCTCAAGAATATTTCAACCTCACGGGCTTTGGAGGTATTTCCGGTTTCGCGTAGTAATGTAATGGCTTGCTCAAACAATTCGTGAGTCCGGGGTGTGATGCCATTCAATTCATGCTCACTCATCCCGATTGAGAACAGGATGTAGCCCTGGATGTTTTGATCTTCCTCCGGGAAAGATTGCAGGATGTTGAGGCTGCGGGTGAAATATTCGATGGCTTTGCGAAATTCTTTCTGGTCATGCAGCACAGCACCTCCGTTAAGTAAAGAATACATCAGCAGATAGTCGTTCTGGCAGTCTTGCGACCGCTGGATGGTTTCTTCATAGGCGATCTGTGCGGCGGCTAGATCGCCCATTGCCGCCGATAGGTAGCCGGAGTTTTCAGCGATGATGATGGGAAGAGAGGCATCGGTGCTGTCTAAACTTAACTGCTTGGCCTGAAGGAGGCTTGACTGGGCAACGTCGAACATTTTCATATCACTGTAGACATGGCTCAGGACGGCTAGGGCATGAGCTTCTCGTACTTTGTTGTTTTGGGTGCGGGCGATTTCCACGTATTCTTCGTAACAGCGTGCGGATTTTTCGTAGTCTCCCCGTTCTGAATACACATTCCCTAATTTGCCGACAAGTGCTTGCAATGTATCGGTCATGCCGCTTTCGCGGGCAGCATTGACAGCAGCAGCTAGTTGTTCCAGCAGCAGTTGATCGTGACCCCGTTCGCGCAGGTAGCTGCCGTCCACTGTCAGAGAACGCAGGATGGCGATGAGGCTTTCAGTATCGGCTAGGCGTTTAGCCATGCCTGCTGCCTGCAAGAGGTTGGTGCGCTCGGCGGCGATGGCTGCGCTGTCTTCCTCAAAATGTCTGGCATAGCGGCGGCAGGCTGCTACACCTTGCGCGGTACTCAGCGCGGTATTGGCACGCGCATAGGCGAAAGCCAGTGTGTGCAGACGGTAGATGTTGCGGTTTTCCGCTGATGTGACGTTCAGAAGGCCGCGCTGGGTGAGGTTTTGGAGGGTGGTATCTGTTTCTTCGGGGTGTTGACCGAGGGCTAAACCGAGTAATTCCGGGGTGATGGATGGCGTGGGAAAAGCGCCACATGCCAAAAAAGTGGTGCGAATTGCAGTGGGTAGCCTGCTCATGCTGGCATCTAGTAAGTCTTTAACGCTCTGGCGGCCTTCTTCGGCATAACCAGCAGGCATCATCAGCGTGTGTGGGTCGGTAGTCATGCGCTGGAGCAGAACAGAGGGTAGGAGATTATCGGCGGACAGTGTTTTGCCTGCGATTTCTAGAGCAAAGGGGTGACAGTCTAGGTGCTGGCAGAGTTGGATCGCATCACGGTCGTCATCGGTGAAATCAAGGCCGCTGTAAAAGCGGAGGAGGGTGAGGGCTTCGGGCAAGGGTAGCATTTCGGCGCGTTCGATGCGACCTAAAGGATAGTTTTGCTGGGATGTGACCAGCACCGGAATATCGGTTGGGATTGAACCGATCAAGTTTTTGAGGGCTTTGCCTTCGCACCACGCATTATTGAAAACGATCAAACTGACTTCTTTTTCGCTTAGCAATTCGCGCAGGTTTTGCTGGCGTTCGATGGCTGTAGGCAATTTGCGGAGTAGCTCATGAGCGCCGAAGGGACGGGCGAGTGCTTCCTGAACAGCATCCGATTCTGCGTCTGAAATTTCAATCCAGAGTACCGGCACATGGCCTTCATTCAGGAAACGGGCTGCACATTCAGCTGCAAGAGATGTTTTACCTGTGCCGCTGAATCCCTGTATTAACACACGATCATGCGCGTGCAAGCGGTTCAGCAGATTGTTGAGCAAATGTTCACGTCCGATCAGCTTTTGGGGTCGCCAAGTGATGTGCGAGGCTTTTCGGAGCAGAATGGCACTTACAGGGGTGGCGCGGGTGTTTGCGACAGGTGTTGAATTGGCTTGCGATGAGGCAGTGGGTTCTGTTGGGCTAGAACGCGGCGTGATCGCTTTATAGTCAATTGCCGTATCGTCATCGGTTGGGGGCGTGATTGGTGGCGGAACAGGTAAGGTAGCTGTAGAAGCGCGTGCAAAGTCATCTGCGAAGGCCATCACGCTGGGTTGGCGTGCCAGCGGGTTCGGTTGTGTGGCCTGAAGGAAAACACTGTACAGGGCGGGATGCAGTGGGGTGGGGGGCATAGGCATCGGCATGGTGAAGCGCAGCATCGGCGTGTCGGGGAACGGATATTTACCCGTTAGGCACTCGTAGATGGTGAGGGCGAGACTATAGAGATCGGTTTGCGGAACGACTGAGCCTCCGAATTGCTCGGGTGCTGCGTAACGTGGGGACAGCGGGGATGCGCCCTGTGTGGTGATGTCGGTATTGGTCATCAGGTCTTTGGCGATGCCGAAGTCCGTGAGGAAGGCATTTAGATGGTCATCGAGCAGGATATTATCGGGTTTCAAATCGCGGTGGATGACACCCCGCAAATGGGCGAGCGAAAGGGCATCTGCGATTTGCGAGGCGATGCGAACAACAGTTTCCATTTCTAGTGTTTGCTGTTTGTTCAAGACATCGCGCAGACTTCCGCCGGATAGATAGCGCATTACAAGAAACGCGCCCGCGTCTGGTATTACCCACGAGTCAATTAAAGGGACAATATGGGGATGTTCCAGCCGTGCGATCAGATTGGCTTCGAGTTTGAATCGTTCTAGAAAGCCATGTATGGCAATGTGTTCCGGGAAGATGATTTTGATCGCAACCATTCGTCCGGTGGATTCTTGAACGGCGCGATAGACTACACCGAAGCCACCCGTGCCGATGCGG
>CAIVEA010000423.1 GCA_903904765.1 uncultured Chloroflexota bacterium | reverse complement strand
CACCACGCGCCTGCAAGCCGCCGCCCGCCAGCTCGATCTGAACGGCTTAGCCGCCTACTTCAGCCGGATGCCGGATGTGGATATTCAAAGCTGGCTGCCACGCATCACTGTTCCGGTACTGGCGCTGACCGGAGATGCCGATCACATTGTGCCGCCCGAACAGGCGGGGAAGATCGCAGCGGGCGTGCCGGGAGCGACGCTGGTCGAACTGCCCGGCGCAGGACACATGCCCTTTGTAGAGCGCCCTCAAGCCTATAGTGCAGTGATGCAGGACTGGCTGGGGCGCTACAGCGGCTAGGCTCAACTCACATCTCGAATGCGGGATGGTTCTATCATTGAATGACGCATTCGGGCGATATGCAGTAGAGTTATGCAAGATAGGATGTCGTTTCAGGGAGAAAAGAACCTTATGTCCCGTCAACAACAAACTTATGGAACATGGGCCAGCCCGCTTTCCCCGCGTGCAGTGGCCGAATCGCTGGTGATGAACGATGTGCAGTGGGACGACAAAACAGGTGCGCTGGTCTGGCTGGAGAACCGGGGCGCGAAAGGCGTGCTGGTCATGCAGCAGGGCGCACAGGGTATGCGCGACCTGACCAGCGAGTTGAGCGTGCGCGGCACAGTCGGCTATGGTGGCGGCGGCTTCACAGTAGGCGGCGGCGCGGTGTACTTCGCCACGGGCGACGGGCGATTGTACCGCCAATCGCTGACGGAAGGCGGCGCACGTCCCATCACCCCGGCTTTCGGGAGTGTGGCCGCGCCGCGTCTGTCGCCGGATGACCGCTGGCTGCTGTACGTGTTCAGCTACGAAGGCCGCGATGGGCTGGCATTGGTGGATAGCGAAGGCACACACTGGCCGCGCCTGTTCGCCACCGGAACGGATTTTGTGATGCAACCCGCATGGCATCCGGCGGGCGATCATGCCGCTTATATCGTGTGGAATCATCCCGAAATGCCGTGGGACGGCACCGAATTGCGGCTGGCGCACATCGAGTATGACCGCGCCGGAGTCCCCAGCGCCGCCACCACCGAAACGATTGCCGGCAATACGCAGACCGCCATCGCGCAGCCGGAATTTTCGCCGGACGGGCGCTATCTGGCCTATTTAAGCGATGTCAGCGGCTGGACGCACCTGATGATTTACGATCTGGCGCGGCGCACCGAACGGGCGCTGACCAGCGGCGAAGTGGAATACGGCGAACCCGCATGGATTCAGGGCGTTCGCACCTATAGCTGGACACCCGACAGCCAGCGCATTCTGGCCGTCCGCAACACCGCCGGCATCTGCCAGCTGGTCGAAATCCGCGTGGACACGGGCGAAGTGACGCTGGTGAAGGCGCTGGAAGCCTATACCGATGTACTGCAAGTCAGCGCGTCGGCGCAGGGCGTGGCGGCCATCGGCGGCGCATCGGCTATTCCGGCGCGGGTACTCAGCCTATCGCCAAACAGCGCCACCGTGCAGATTCACCGTCGTTCCAACACCGAAACCGTGCCAAGCGCCGCCTTCTCCCGCGCCGAACCGGTGTCGTGGATCAGCCATGATGGCGAGATGGCGCACGGCCTGTATTACCCGCCCAGCAGCGAAACATTCGAGTCCAACGGGCAACCGCCGCTGATCGTGTATGTGCATGGTGGCCCCACCTCGCAGGTCACGGCGGGCTACCACAGCACGGCGCAGTTCTTCGCCACACGGGGCTACGCGCTGCTGATGGTCAACCATCGCGGCAGCACCGGCTACGGCAAAGCCTACATGAACAAGCTCCGCAACTCGTGGGGCGAATACGATGTCGAAGACTCGGCCTCCGGCGCGGCGTATCTGGCGGCGCAGGGCAAGGCGGATGCGGGCAAGTTCGTCGTCATGGGCGGCAGCGCAGGCGGGTTCACCGTGCTGCAATCGCTGGTGACGAAGCCCGGCTTCTACAAAGCCGGCGTGTGCTTGTACGGGGTGAGCGACCAGTTCGCGCTGGCGATGGAAACGCACAAGTTCGAGGCACGGTATACCGACTCGATGCTCGGCCCGCTGCCGGAAGCCGCCGCGCTGTACCGCGAACGCTCCCCGATCTACCATGCCGAGAAAATCGTAGACCCGATCATCGTGTTTCAGGGCGAAGATGATAAAGTCGTGCCGCGTTCCCAGTCGGATCGCATTGTCGAGTCGCTGCGGGCGCGAAATGTGCCGCACGCCTACCACGTCTATCCGGGCGAAGGACATGGCTGGCGCAAACCGGAAACCATCGAGCATTACCTGAATGCCGTTGTACAGTTCTTGAAGGAAAAGGTCGTTTTCGGGTAGCAACTGCTACCACCTCATCCGCTGCCCCCTCGTCCAACTACCCATTTTGGCAAGGGGGCAATTCGTTATAATACCCCTCAGTCGAATATGTTGCGCCATTTAACATATTGGTATATAATCAAATCAATGATAAAATAAAAAGTGTAACATTTCTGAATAATTAGCATCGTCCCCCATTCATAATTTCATTGCCGCAAAACAGGCGTTGCTGACATTCAGTTGGCAAGGCCTGTTTATTTTTAGCGTCCGTGAAACATTGAGGTATAGGAGGTTGGCTTCTATCAGGGGCAGTATCGCTAGAAAAGGAGTGTGTCATGAATAGTCGGTTGCACTGCTTAATGTACATCACCCTTATTCTGTCGTTCGTTCTCTCACTGGCACCCTCGGTCATTCACGCACAAAGCGCACCTGACGCGGTGGGACTGCGCCCGGATGCACCCCCCTACGCCCTGCACGGCCCCTACTGGGTGGGAGTGCAGGAATTTGATGCCCAGACCGACAGCCATAGCACCACCGTCACCGTGTGGTATCCAGCACAGAACCCGACCGGAATGCCCGAACAAGTCACCTATCACCAATACGCTGCTATCGCGTATAGCACCATTGACTGGCAGGGCAAAGCACTGCGGGACGCACTGCCCGATACCAGCGGCGGGCCGTATCCCCTACTGATTTTCGCACATGGGATGAACCTTGGCCGGTTCACATCTGCCTATTTGACCGAGCACCTGACTTCCTACGGATTCGTGGTGATCGCCATTGACTACGCCGATTCCCTGCGAACCGCACATTCAGTTGACCTGACGCTCTCGTTAGTTACCCGTCCACATGACCTATCGTGGCAGATAGACTATGCCGAAAAGCTGAACGCAAGCGACGGTATTCTGTCAGGGATGATTGATACTGGAAAAACGGCAGTCATCGGTCATTCGATGGGTGGTTACAGCGCGTTAATGACGGCAGGCGGTCAACTAGACCTCAGCAGTTCCACAAGCTGGTGCATTCAGTACCCCGAATTTCGCTTTCCGGCTGAAATCGGTCTCCGTTTTCAAGAGGATTTTTGCGAACACACTCGCCCCTTAGCCACAAAAGCCGCACTGGAAAATCCGCCTGATGGCTTATGGCCTGCGTGGGGCGACTCTCGTGTGGATGCGATTGTGCCGCTGGCACCGATTCCGTTCGTCGGCGCAAATAGTGTGGGCAACATCAGCGTGCCCGTCATGATTATCGTCGGTTCGCAGGATCGTGTCGCATTTGCTGCGTCATCGCTCTATAAACCCTACCTCTATGATAATCTGGGCAGCGCACAGAAATCACTGGTGGTCATCCAGAACGCTGATCACTCCATCTTCACATCTTCATGCGTAGATGCACGCTGGCTTGTCAAGCTAGGAGCGAGCTGGATGTGTTCTGATCCGGTATGGGCGATGGGACAAGCCCACGATCTGATTAACCACTTCACGACGGCCTTCCTGCTGGACGTGCTCAAGGGGGACACCGCCGCCCATGCCACCCTCGCGCCGGATGCGGTCAACTTCTCCGGCATCACCTATCAGGCCGAAGGGTTCTAATTATCGGCTGGCGTAGCGGCGGGCTTCCGCCTCGATGAAGGTGATTGTCCCCGCCAGCGTCGGATCGGGCAGT
>CAIVEA010000422.1 GCA_903904765.1 uncultured Chloroflexota bacterium | reverse complement strand
TCAGCTTTTCGAGGCGGCGCTCATCGCTAAGGCGGTGGTAGTAGTTCGCCAGCGTGTCGCGGGAAGCCAAGATAACCGTCAATGAGGTGCGAAGATCATGCGATAGGGTGGAGATGATGCGCTGATTGAGCGCCAACTGCTCGTGTTCTTTTTGTAAGTTGGCTTTCAAGCGTTCCTGTTCCACGCGCAGTTCTTCGGCGCGTTCAAGGGCGGTTATATCCTGCTTGATCGAGACAAAATGGTTGATTACGCCACTTTCGTCCATGATTGGCGTGATGGTCTGATCTTCGGTATACAGGCTGCCGCCTTTACGCCGGTTGACCAGCCGCCCCCGCCAAACGCGCCCCGCCAGCACCGTGTTCCACAGGTCTTCATAAAAGGCTTTATCATGGTTGCCAGAACGGAGTATTTTGATGGGCTTGCCGCGCACTTCGTCGAGAAAGTAGCCAGTGAGGGTGGTGAAAGCCGGGTTCGCCCATTCGATCAGCGCGTCCGGGGTCAAAATCACGACGGCGTTGGCGGCGGCTTGCAACGCCTCGCTTTGCAATTGCAGTCGTTCACGGGCATAAATGAGTTCGGTGGCATCCACGCCGACGCACTGGATTCCAGTAGGAATCCCCACTTCGTCGGTCAGACAAACAAATTCCCATAACGTCCAGAAGAATTCGCCATCTTGTGTTTCTTTACGTAGCAATACCGGAATAGGCACGTTCGGTTCTTGGATGCACTGCGAAACGACTTCATACGTTTTAGGATGGTCGAGTGAATAGATTGTATCCATACTGGATGTGCCGATGAAACTGGCATCCGTCATTTTCCAACCAAAACGCCGGGTGAACGCACGATTCACGAAGGTGTAATTGCCCACCATATCGGTGCGGATGACGTAGGTGGAGAGGGATTCGATCAGCGCCCGTGCTTCCTGCTGGCTGGAGCGCAGTTCGTCTAGCAAATCGTGCTGGCGGGTCACATCATCCGCAATCCCGGCGTAACGGTAGACCTTCCCCTGCGAATCATGTACCGGGTACGTTCGGGCATGTACCCAGCGCAGCGTTCCGTCTGGTCTCACCACACGGAACTCCTCATCGAGCATCTGGCCTTCACGCAGCCGATGCAGGCTGGCTCTGACTTGCTTTTGATCATCCTCATGCAAGCTGGCAACAAAGGTCTCTTCTGTCGTATCCCGCAGGCTGTTGACGCTTTTGCCCCACACCTGTTCATAGCCGGGGCTGACATACAGGATTTGCTGCGTGGTCACATCTTGCAACCAGAACACCTCATGGATGTTTTCAAGCAGTTGCCGCAGGCGTTCTTCAGTTTGGTTCTGGTCGCTGCTGTCGCGCTCCACTGCCATGATCGCTGGCTGGCTGGCAATCGAGAGCATCTGACGGAGCAAGTCATCAACAGAAGTGCCTTCTTGCTGTGCGCGGGCTTCAAGCTGTCGCAGCAAGTCAGCATGAGGTAGGACGGGGTTCATAACGGATACCTAATTTATAAAGCAGGTAAATTTATAGCACGGTCTATCCAATGCTTCAAGTCTTAACGTCTAGTAAGATTTCCTTTGGGGGCAACGGTAGAATGATATAGAAGGTACTCCCCACATTCACCTCACTTTTGACTTCGATGCGTCCACCGTGCATTTGCACAATGCGCCGTGCAATTGGCAGTCCCAGCCCGAAACCGGGGGTGGTATGCGCTTCATCCAGCCGCCAGAACGTCTCGAAAATGTGGGGTAACACCTCATCGGAAATGCCCGGCCCGGTGTCGCGGATGATGAACCACACTTCGTCCCCCCGCACTTCGCTGCTCAGGTGGATCGTGCCATCCGGCGGTGTGTAGCGATATGCATTATCAATGACTTGCGTGAACGCTTCCGCCAGATCGGCAGAATTGCCCATCACCATCGGCAGGTCGGAGAGTCGTTCATAGGTGATCTGCGGCTTCTCGCCATAATTGGAATGCAGATTCTGGAAAGTGGTTTCAAACGGAATATCCAGATTCACAAGACTGAAACGGGTGGTCAGATCGCTTTCGAGACGTGACATCACCAGTAGCATATCCAGCAAATGGGTCGTCAATTTCACCTGTTCAGAGATCAGATCTGCACGCTTCATCCGGCGCTCTTGATCGTTGGTGCGCGACATCAGATAGGCCGATGAACTGATGACCGACAGTGGCGTGCGGAATTCGTGCGAGGCCTTCTCGATGAAATCGCGCAGCAAACCCACCCGTTCGCGTTCCAGTGCCAGATCGAACAAATGCTGTTCGGCGCGTTTGCGTTCGGTGATGTCCATCACAAAACCGCGTGCCACCTGATCGCCATCGGCGGTGCGTCCCACTTCGCCCCAGTCGTGGAACCACACCCATTCGTTATTGGCGGAGCGAATGCGATAATCCACCGCATAGCTGGACTTGCGCCCGGTGAGCAGGTCAGCCAGCGCCGCCGCCGCCTGTTCGCAATCCTGCGGGTGCATCAAATCCGTCCAGTCCTTGTAGTTCGCGTTTTCAAGGGCTGCCGAGGTGTGACCGATCATTTGCGTCCGACGCGGGTCGAACCACACTTTGCCGGTGTGCAGGTTCATCTCCCACCACGCAATGCGGGCGGTATCCACTGTGAATTCCAGCCGCGATTTGGCAGTTTCTAGTTCGTGTTGCGCCCGCCACAATTCGGTCACATCGCGGGAGATTGAGAGTAACTCGTCGTTGTCAATCGGTACGGAGCGCACTTCAAAACGGTACTTCTGATCGTTTACAGGCATCTCGAACTGGTAAGTGGAAATTTGCCCGGTTTCCATTGTTTTGTGCGCCATATCGAGATGCTGCTGGGCGATGGCTGGCGGGAACACATCGTTGATCGTCTTGCCGATGAATGCTTCCGGCGACGCGAATAACAGGTTGGCATTGGGCGCGTGGTAATCCACGAATGTGCCATCTTTCCGCAACCGGAAGATCAGGTCAGGGATGGCCTGAATCATGGCACGCTGACGGCTTTCGCTCTGACGCAGGGCGGCTTCTGCTCGTTTGCGCTCCAGCAAATGCCCGAAGATGCTGCCCAGCACCGAAATGAGTTCGATCTCATACGGGCGCGGTGGTCGCTGGTTGACGAAATTATCCGTCACCAGATAACCCAGCGCCTTTTGCCCGTTCCACAGCGCCGTACCCGCTTTCCAGCCCTTGCCCACCGAGATGCCGTTATCGTTCAGCGGCGCATCGTTCCAGAAGCGCACATGGTCGGGGGTGTTCAGCACTTCCATCGTCCAGTGACGCTCGGTGATGGGTTCGCGGTAGTAGTGCTCGTCGCGCATGTCGCCGTTGGTATCCACGCCATACGTGCCGCTGAGTTCATCTCCGGCCTCGTTCAGCGCGAACACGCCCACCCGTTCCAGCCCCAACCAGACGCGGGTCATCACAATCATCTGTTTGTACAGGGTTTCCAAATCCTCGATGCGGCTCAATTCTAGATGAATGCGTTGCAGTGCCCGCATATCATCGAGGAAGCTCTGCTGCACCGTTTCGACCTCTTTACGCATGGTGATGTCACCTGCCATGCCTTCGAGTCCCACCGGTTGCCCATCTTTATTCCGCACCAGCCACATCTGCCCGTGAATCCAGCGCACATCCCCGTTGGGATGCAGCAAGCGTAGCTCATGTGCGCTGCGGCCTGTGCGTCGTGTTTCGGAAATCATCTGCTGGAACAGACCTGTGTCACCGGGGTGTACGAGCCGTCCCCACATGCCCTCGGTGCGGTAGAACATATCCCGTGAACGACCAAACACGCGCTCGACGGCGGCATTGAAATATACGGGCGTGAAATCCGGCAGTTCCACCGACCACACCGCTTCTTGCATCGAGTCCAGAATGTTATTCAGGCGAGCTTCGCTGCGCTGGAGTGATTCTTCCGCCCGTTTGCGCTCCACCAGATGCCCGAAAATGCTGCCCAGCACCGAGATCAGCTCGGCTTCATACGGGCGGGCAGATCGTGCCGTCACGATGTTATCCGTCACCAGATAGCCGAGTGAGCGTTGCCCGTTCCACAGCGCCGCCCCCGCTTTCCAGCCCTTACCTACGGTCATACCGTTATCGTTCAGCGGTGCTTGATCCCAGAAGCGCACATGGTCGGGCATGTTGAGGACATCCAGCGTCCAGTGGTCGGGGGTGACGGTTTCGCGGTAGTAGCTTTCGTCGCGCAATTCGCCGCTGGTGTCCACGCCATACGTGCCAGATATTTCTTGTTCCTTATCGTTGAGGATGAACAGCGCGAAGCGTTCAAAGCCCAGCCGTTCGCGGGGCAACATCACCATCTGCTTGTAGAGCAGGTCAATCTGGTTGATGCGGCTCAGTTCCAGATGGATGCTTTGCAGCGCCCGCATATCATCAAGGAAGCTTTGCTGCACAATTTCCATCTGCTTGCGGGCGGTGATGTCGCTCGCCATGCCTTCCATCCCCACCACGTTTCCGTCCTGATCGCGCACTAGCCACATTTGCAAATCAATCCAACGCAGTTCGCCGTTCGGGTGCATCACACGCAGTTCATGGTTGCTGCGGCCAGACTCCTGTGCTTCTTTGAGCATTTCGGATAACACATGTGCGTCTGGCTGATACACCAACCGCCACCACTGACCATCGCTTTCGTAGAATTCGTTGCGCGGACGACCAAAGACATGCTCGACGGCGGCATTAAAATAAGCTGGCTTGAAGTCTGGCAATTCCACTGACCATACGGCCTCTTGCATCGAGTCCAGAATGTTGTTCAGGCGGGCTTCGCTTTTGCGGAGGGCGATCTCGGCGCTTTTGCGGTCAGTGATGTCCACGCCCACCCGCTGCAAGGCCGTCGGCTCACCGTTTGAGTCCACAATGACGGTATCCGTCCACATCTGCCAGCGCGTGCTGCCATCCCCGACGATGACTTCATGTTCGTAAGTGCTGGTTCCGCGTGAAGCGATCAACTGTTGAATATTTTGCTGGATTGTTTCCCGCCGCGCTTCCGGCACAAATTCCATGAAGTTGTGACCGATCAGTGCTTCCTGCGTTTTGTTGAAGTAGCGGCAATAGGCGCTATTGACGAAGGTGATGGTCAAATCCGGGGCGTAACGACAGATTAGCTCATTTTGCGACTGTACTACGCTCTGATAGCGGGCTTCGCTCTCGCGCAGCGCGTCCTCGGCCTGTTTGCGCTCGCTTACATCATGCAGGATGGCGAGAATTTCGCGGACTTTGCCTGTGCTAGGTTCGCGTACCACCGTGCTGTTCACCTCGCACCACACATAATGACCGTCTTTGTGGCGCAAACGGTGAGTCACGGTGAAATACGGTAGGTTGTTTTCGACAGCTTGAATCAGCGCCTGCGTGCTGTTCGCTACATCATCAGGATGTACATCTTCGTAAACTTTACGGGCGAGGAACTCGTCCGGCGTGTAGCCCAACAGGTTGAAGCACGATGGGCTGACGAAGGTGCGTGCCCCATCTGGCGTGAACTTGGTAATGATATCGGTGATGTTTTCGGTGATTAGCCGGTAACGGGTTTCGCTTTCACGCAGTGCAGACTCAGCCTTCTGGCGCTCGCTGATGTCCTGCTTAATGGCGACAAAATGGCTGATCGTGCCATCAACGCCGCGCACAGGCGTGATCGTTTGTTCTTCGGGGTAGGTGCTGCCATCTTTGCGGCGGTTAACGAACGTTCCCTGCCAGTTCTGCCCCGACAGAACTGTATCCCACATCCGATGGGCAAATTCGACATCCACCTGATCGGAGAGCAGCAGATCGAGATAGTTTTTGCCGATGATGGTTTCCGGCGTATGCCCGGTCAGGGTGGTATAGGCTGGATTGCACCATTCGACAATACCTTCTTTATCGGTAATCAGCACCGCGTTGGAAGTGGCCGCCAGCGCCGCGCTTTGCAAGCGTATCTGGCCTTCGACCTGTTTGCGGTCGCTAATATCGCGCACCACGCTCTGGATGTACATCGGTTGCCCGGCTGAGTCACGCACCAGTTCCAGATTAATCTCTACCGGAATCAGGCGACCCTCTTTGTGACGGAAATTGCGTTCATAGACCGGGAAGCGTTCGCCTGCTAGCAAGCGTTCGCGGATGTTCATGCTTTGAGGTTGCTCCGCCGAAATATCGTTGACCCCCATAGCAACCAGTTCATCCCGCGTATAGCCCAGCATATCGCTGGCGCGTTGATTCACGCGGATGTGCTTAGCTTCCAAATCGAGAATGAATACCGCATCGTGCGCCTGCTCAAACAGTGAATAATAGTGGTGCTGGGCTTCGCGCAGTGCGATAGCGGCTTTTTCGCGTTCGGTGATGTCTTGCTTGATGGCGATGAAATGGCTGA
>CAIVEA010000421.1 GCA_903904765.1 uncultured Chloroflexota bacterium | reverse complement strand
TCGCACCAGCAACCAGCCTTATTCAGTCGGCGGCGCTTCGCCACCCTCTGTCGGCGGCAGGCCGTCGCCTGTCTCCACTTCATCATCCGCGCCCGTCATGATGGCAATTCCCACCACTTCATCGTTGCGATGTAAATCCATCAAGCGCACGCCCTGCGCGCTGCGTCCGGTTTCGCGGATTTCGCCCAAGCGGGTACGCAGCACCACACCCGAACGGGTGATGAGCATAATGTCGTCACTGGCCTGAATGCAGCGCATCGCCACAATCGGTCCGGTTTTCTCGTTGCGTGCCAGCGTGCGAATGCCCAACCCGTAGCGCCCCTGCTGGCGGTAGTCGCTCAGGAGCGTGCGCTTGCCGTAGCCGTTGCGCGTCACCACCAGCATGTGCGTCTGCAATTCCTCATCCACCACATCCATCCCCACCACCGAGTCGTCCAATTGCAGTTGGACGGAACGCACACCGCTGGCCGGGCGACCCATCACACGCACGGCGGACTCGTGGAAGCGAATGCTCTTGCCCTGCTCGGTGGCGAGGATGACATCCTGATCGCCATCCGAGTATTTCACCCAGCCCAAGTAATCGTCCTCTTCCAAGCCCATCGCAATCAGGCCGCTGGGACGCACGGCGGCGAATTCTTCCAGTGTCACGCGCTTGATGCGCCCGAACTTAGTCGCCATCACCAGATGCCCACTCATCTCGAAGCCCGGAACCGCCAGCACCGCCGTCACAGTTTCGTTCGCTTCCAGATTCAGGACGGTGTGGATGAGTGTCCCCTTGTTCGCCCTGCCCGCTTCCGGCAGATGGAAGGCGCGTTCGCAGTACACTTTGCCGCGATCACTGAAGAACAGCAGGTAATCGTGGCTGTTACAGGCGAACAGATTGACGGGCACATCTTCTTCTTTCATCGTCATGCCCGTCACGCCCTTGCCGCCGCGCCGTTGAGCGCGATAGGCCGAGGCCGGCACACGCTTGATGTACCCCTTGCTGGTGAGCGACACCACCACTTCTTCTTCGGGGAACAACTGCGCTTCGTCAATATCGGTGTTTTCGTCCGGCAGGGGTTTGGTGCGGCGCTCATCACCGAAATTTTCAGCCAGCTCGTTCAAATCCGAACGGATGAGAGCGAGGATTTTCTCCGGCGAAGCCAGCAGGTCTTCCAGATAGGCGATGCGGGACATGATCTCGTCAAACTCGTTCTGGATTTTCTGCTGTTCCAGCGCAGCGAGGCGGCGCAACTGCATTTCCAGAATGGCGTTGGCCTGCGCTTCGGACAGATCAAAGCGCGAAACCAGTTTGGAACGAGCATCGTCGGTATCATTGGCGGAACGAATGGTTTGAATGATCGCATCTAGGCTGGAGAGCGCCTTCAACAGCCCTTCCAGAATGTGCGCCCGCCCCCGCGCCTTATCCAGTTCAAAGCGCGAGCGCCGTTCGATTACCTCGTAGCGATGTTCGATGTAGATGTGCAGAGCGCGTTTCAGCCCCAGCGTGCGCGGCTCATTGTTCACCAGCGCCAGCATCTGGATGCTGTAGGTGCTTTGCAGCGGCGTGAACTTGTACAACTGGTTCACAACCGCTTTGGGCTGTGCGCCCAGCTTCAATTCCACCACCAAGCGCATGCCGTTCCGGTCAGACTCGTCGCGCAAATCGCTGATATGCTGCAAACGCCCGTCGCGCACCAGTTCCACAATACGCTCGATGATACCCGTCTTGCTCACCTGATACGGGATCGAGTTGAAGATCAGGCGCAGGCGGTCATTGCGGCTTTCCTCGACAGTATAGGTGGCGCGCATGACCACGCGGCCTTTGCCCGTCGCATAGGCTTCTTTCAGGTCGTTGCCCACCACGATTTCCGCGCCTGTGGGGAAATCCGGC
>CAIVEA010000420.1 GCA_903904765.1 uncultured Chloroflexota bacterium | reverse complement strand
GGCGGCGGGTACACTGCTTGGCGGGGTGGCGGGTGGCGTGATTCAGACCTACAGCGCGATTCAGGAACAATTGAATGTCGCCATCACGCGGCTCGGTCAGCAAGCCGCGCCGCCCATTCCTCTCGATCTGGTGGTGCAGATGGCGCTGCAAAACCTCAGCTTGCTGGCGTTCGTGGGGCTGGTGACGTTCTTCGTCTACAGCCGCTTCAAAATGCGGGGGTAGATGCCCCCTCTCCCAGCCGCTGAGTACAGCTAAGCGAGGGGGAAAATACGGGGGATTAGAGCGCGATTGCTGCCGCTTACTCCCTTCGCCCTGAGGGAGAAGGGTGATTGAACAGGGGAACGCCTGCGGCGCGCAAGCGTAAATTCCCCTGTTCAATCAGGATGAGGACGAGAGCGTATTATAAGTAAAAACAAACCAAACGCGGTTTTGTTGGCCTAGTCGGGTTAAAATGATTTTTTCGGGAATGTACGCCGGACGATTTTCGGGAAGCGATCGCCAATATGCTCGAAGAACTTCGCATTCAGAATTTCGCCATTATTGACCGCCTCGAACTGGAATTTGCCACCGGATTCAACGTCATCACAGGCGAAACCGGCGCGGGCAAATCCATCATCATTGATGCGGTTGAACTGCTGCTGGGCGGCAAGGCCGATCCCTCGTTCGTGCGGGCGGGTGCGGATAAGGCGCTGGTGGAAGGTGTGTTCGCCTTCAACAAAACCACCGCCGCGCTCATCAAGCCCATCCTCGAACGCGAAGAGATGGAAGGGGATGTCCCCAACTACATCACCCTCTCGCGGGAAGTCCGCACCAACGGGCGTTCTGCCGCACGCATCAACGGCGTGAGCGCCACGCAGGATTTACTGCGCGAAGTGGGGGCGCTGCTGGTGGATGTACACGGACAGAGCGAGCATTTGTCGCTGCTCAACCCCCGCGCCCACATTGACCTGCTGGATCGCTACGCCGAACTGACCGAGATGCGCCTCGCGCTCGGATCGCTGGTGGAGCGCGTCCACCGCATCCGCGCCGAGATCACGCGCTTGCTTTCGGACGAGGCGGCGCTCAAGCGGCGTGCCGACCAACTGCGGCATGATGTGGAGGAGATCGAAGAAGCTGATTTGCAGGTGGGCGAGGACGACGAACTGCGTGCCGAACGCACCCGCATGGGCAACAGCGAACAACTCGCCACGCTGACCGCCGAAGCCTACCAACTTCTGCACGGGGACGATAGCAGCGATCAACTCTCCGCCGTTGACCAGTTGATGCAGGTTTCCATCCTACTGGGCAAGCTGGCGAACATTGACAGCGATATGAAAGAACACGCCACCGAAGCCGATGGACTGGCGGAAGAAGCTGAAGAACTGGCAAGGGCGCTGCGCCGCTATACCGACCGCGTGGAATACAATCCGGCGCGCATGAACGAGGTCGAAGAACGGCTGGAACTCATCAACAAACTGCGCCGCCGCTATGGAGCGACCATCGAAGCCGTGCTGCAATATGCGGAACGGGCGCGGGCGGAACTGGACGGGATCGAGAACAGCGAAGAACGCCTGACCGAACTACGTGCCGACGAAGAAAAGTTGCTGCGGCATGTGGGTGAAGTGGCGGAGCGCGTCAGCCGGGTGCGCGGCATGATCGGCGGCAAGATGGCCGAGAAGATCGTGAGCGAACTGGCCGATTTGCGGATGGAACGGGCAAAGTTCGAGGTGTCTATCACCCGCAAACCCGACCCCGAAGGTTGCTATGTGGGCGATCAACGCTTCGCCTTCGATCTGACGGGTATTGATAAGGTCGAGTTTTTGATGAGCGCCAACCCCGGCGAACCGCTGCGTCCGGTGGCAAAAGTGGCCTCCGGCGGCGAGACGGCGCGCATCATGCTGGCGCTCAAACGTGTGCTGACGCAGGCCGACCAGACCCCCACGCTGATCTTCGACGAAATTGATACGGGCATCGGCGGGCGTGTGGGCGGCGTGGTGGGCGAAAAACTGTGGTCACTGGCGCTCAATCATCAGGTGATGGTGGTCACGCATCTGGCGCAGTTAGCCGGCTATGGCGATAAACATTTTCACGTCAAGAAGCGCGTCACGGGAGACCGGACGGCCACGCAAGTCATCACGCTGGATGAGGAACTACGCCGCGTGGACGAACTGGCGGAGATGCTGGGGGCGCAGGGCGAAAGTGGCAAATTGAGCGCCCGCGAACTACTGGCCGGTGCAGATGCCTACAAAGAGGAACACCGCCCGCCTTCCGCCCGCAAACCCAAACCCGCCAAGCAGGACAAATTGCTCTAGCGCCTACCCACCGCAGTCCTGCCCGCAGTTAAACGCATCTTCGCCCGCGTCGCAGGTGAAGTTGCCGCAGAAGCAGTCCTTCGGGCAGGCCGCGCCATTCTCCGACGAGTCGCAAACTCCGTTCCCGCACAGCGAGGGCGGCGCAACCACCGGCTCTGACACGCCATTATCGCCACCGCCGCCACTGGCCTCGCGCAGCATTTCGCGCTCGTCCGAGCAAACTGCCTTCGCGCCGTTGAGCGCCTGTACGCGCACCACGAAGGTGAACAGGCCGCCGATCTTGTCCGCGCTGACATCGGCGGTCAGGTTGGTCTGGTCTGCGCCTGTCTCGAAGGTCGCCAGCACCGCCCCGTTTTCCAGAATTTGAACACGGTAGCCTGTCGCCACAGGCAGCGGATCCCAGTAGAAGGTCTGGTTGCCGTTCGCCAGCCCTAGCAGCGGCGAAGTCAGCCGGAAAGCCGAACAGGAAGCGGTTAGTACCTGCGGTTGCGACACATCCGGTACGGCGGGTGCGCGGGGCGGCGTGGCGCTGGGGAGTATCCGCAGCGGTTCGGCTCTGGCAGTCTCGGTGACATGAAATTCTGCCGTCACCGTCGCACGATACACGAAGAATTGATCGAAAGCCGTATCCTGACACTGCTCAAAGGCCTGACACAATTGATCTTCGGTCGGTTGTGCCGTCGGGGTCACTTCATAACAGTAAAGAATATTGCTCGATGCGGGCAACACCGGATAAGCGCCGCAGCGTTCTTCGATAAAACGCGTACACTCGTAAAATTCGTGGGACATATCGCCGGGGAAGAAATTCAACGGCGGGAAGGGATTCACACAGCGTTCTTCCGCTGGTCTGCCGCCACACCAGCAAGCCACCGTTGCCACCACCATCAGCAGGAACGGTAGCAAAATCCGTTCGCGCCGCGCCGTCTTCTCGTTTGCTGCGTAAAAAAGGCGCTTCATGATGCGCTACCCCAGAAGATGTACAGCGGTGTCACGACCAAATCCCCGAAGCTACTCGTGTAGACGAAGGCGCTGGTCAGCGCGTCCGCGCCAAACCACACCGCCACCTGTTCGGGCGTGGCTGCGCCATGCGGACGAAAACCATCTACCACGTTCCAATCGGTGTTCGTCACCGAAAACAAGCGATCCATCCCCTGCATCCCGTACAGCGTATTCACCCCCTCACCGCCGTATAGAAAATCGCTCCCTGTGCCGCCGAACAGCACATCATCGCCCGCATCGCCGCTGAGCAAATCGCCGCCACCGTAACCGATCAGCACATCATTTCCCTGCGCGGCGCGAATCGTGTCGTCGCCCTCCGTGCCGTAGATGACTTCCGGGCAAACCGTGCCGGCATAGGCGCTGGCTGGCACTTCCACATCGAACGCACCGCTATACGGGCTGCCTTGCAGCTTGACCACGATGTAGCCGTCCAGAACGCGACTGGCGGGTTTGACCACCCACGAGGCCACCCAACCATTGGCAACCTGATACCACACGCCTTCAGGCGCTTCAAACTGCCCGATGACCGCTGTCGCCTGCCCATCAGCCAGCGCCGCCACCACCGCCGCGCTCTGTGAGGGCTGCTGGCGCACATTCACGCTACCGTTGATCGGGCGCATCTGGCAGATGGCGTTTCCGGCGGGCAACTGCGCCAGCGCCCCGGATGACAGGAGCAGGCCGATCAAAATGACCACAATAGTTGGCATTGGCGTTCCCTCTCAACGGCTGCGCGGCAGGCGGCGTTATAGCAGGTCATAATCATGTGATAAGAAACTACCATTACTCAATTGCATCACGAATTAAAACGCAGAGGACTTCTGATCTGAAGGGGAAAATGAGGCTGTGAATACGTTTAGAAGGTTGAATTTCTCATGGACGCAAGACGGCGTGGCGGGTATCGGCGGTCAGCGGTGATACCCGTTCGGCAGGGCAATCGCCGGGGCAATCCGCCCGCAGCGCGTACACCTGCCATGTGCCGCCACGATTCGAAGCGAACCACACCGATTGTCCATCGGGCGACCACGACGGGCTGGTATCAATAGCAGCGTTGCGCGTCATGCGGCGCTGGTTGCTGCCATCGGCGGCCATCAGGTAAATTTCACTGTTGTCGTCACGGTCAGTGGTGAAGGCGATCAGACTGCCATCCGGCGACCATGCCGGCGCGGTATCCAGCGCGGGAATCTGCGTCAGGCGCTTCAAGCCGCTATCGCCTGTAATCGGCAGTTGCAGCGCATCCAGATCGGCGGCGAACACCTCGGCATTGGCGGCGGGCGACCACGAAAAGGCTAGTTCGCGCCCATCCGCTGACCACGAGGGTGCGAAGGCGTTGATTTGACCGCCCGTAACCTGCGTGGGGGCAGTCTGTGGCGGCGCATCGAAGGGTAGCGTGTAGATCATCTGCCACCCGTTCAGCGAAGCGGTGAAGGCCAACTTGCGCCCGTCCGCCGTCCACGCCACCGCCCCGCCGCTGCGATCGCCCACAGGGCTGGTATACAGACTGCGTGGCGCACCCCCGCCTAAGGGCGCGACCACCATCACCTGCTGTTCGCCATGCTCGATGCTGATATAGGCCAACCACTCGCCATCGGCAGACCAGACAGGGTTATAACTGTCGCTGCGGGCGGGGCGGGTGATCGGCACGCTCAACAGGCGGTTGGCATCCAACAGCACGACAGCGCGGCTGCCCGACAGCAGCGGGTCCAGCGCCAGTTCGCGGGTGGGAAGCAACCCGCCGAGGCCAACCATTAGCAGCGCCAACGCCCCGCCCAGCAGCAGCAACGCCAGCGCCACCTGTGCCACCATTCGCGCCAGCATCAGCAAGCGTTCATGCGGTCAAACAGGTCGAGGATGTCCTCCACCGCCTGCCGCACATCAGCAGCACCCTCGCGTTCGGCACGATCCCGCGCTGCCACGATGCCGCTGCGGTGGATGCTTTTGAAGTCCCCCAGCGGCAGCAGGTAGCGTTCCTTGCTCCCTTCCGGTTGTGCCGGATCGAGCGCCAGATGCCAGCGAGCATAATCCATCGCGCCCTGCTGTTCCCAGAATTTGCGTGCCGCCGTCTCGGAAGGCTGCACTGTGCGCCACGGGGTACTCAAGCGGTACAAGCCCTGTTCCAGCAGTTGCTTGGCGAATGCGATTCCATCAGTATTCACGATCATGGTATTCCCCATTTCTCCACCTTATCCAACCCTCATCCCTAATTAGTCAGGGGAATATACGCTTGCGTGCCGCAGGCATTCCCCCCATCAATTACCTTCTCTCTTATGGCGAAGGGCGCAAAACGGGACGTTTCGTAGGGACAACACCTGTGTTGTCCGCCCGATTTTGATGGCTGTAGGGGCGGACAGTCCCTACGAAAGACAATTCAACACCCTTCCCACCCCAGTAGACGCGCTTCAGGCGCTTTGTCGTACCACGCCCGCCGCCAGCAGCGATTCGATCTCCTCCGGCGCGTAACCCGCCTCGCCCAGCGCGGCACAAGTATGTTCGCCATAGCCGGGGACGGCCTGCGGTTGAAAATCGAGGCCAGTCATGCGGATGGGCGTTCGCATCCATGTCGCGCCATCCGCGCCCACGCCCGCCATGCCTCGCGCCTGCACCTGCGCGTCATCCGCTAGTGCCGATGCGGGGCGCACGGATACGCAGCAGCAGTCCGCGCCATCCAGCAGCGCCACCCAGTCGGCGGTGGAACGGGTCGCAAATAAGGCTTCTAGTTCGGCGCGGAGTCCGGCCTGCTTCTCCGGCGCAAGGTAATCAGGGAGCAGGTCGGGGCGGTGAACCGCCGTGCAGAACGCCTCCCAGAATTTTGGCTCCAGCGCCCCTAGCGCCATCGAACCGCCGTCCGCCGTGCGGTACACGCGGTAGTAAGCCTGCCCGCCCGTCAAACGACCTTGCCCGCCGCCTGCACCCGTCAGTAGCGATTCTGTCCACGAGTACAGCGCGAAAGGCAGGGCGCTCTCGAACAGCGAAACATCCACAAACGCGCCTTCGCCGCTGCGTTCGCGCCGGAACAGTGCCGCCAGAATCGCATTCAGCGCCATCATCGCGCCACTCATATCCGCTATCTGTCCGCCCAATACCTGCGGTGTTTCCATCGCGCCCAGCAAACCGGTCAGCGCAGCATAATTCACATCATGCCCGCCGCGCAGGGCATACGGGCCGTCCGCGCCCCAACCGGAGAGGGCGCAGGTAATCAAACGCGGGAACTCCGCCCGCAGCGCGTCATGACCGCAGCCCAACCGCGCCAGCACCCCCGGCCGGAAGCTCTCCACCAGCACATCCGCGCCCGCCGCCAGACGGCGTAACACCGCCACCCCCTGCGGGTGCTTGAGGTCGAGAATCAGGCTACGCTTATTGCGGTTGTTCATGCGGAAGAAGGCGCTCTGACCGTCTATCAGGGGCGGCAGCCAGCGCACATAATCGCCTCCGTTCGGGTCTTCGATCTTCAGCACATCCGCGCCCAGATCGGTCAGCATCATCGTCAGCATTCCACCGGGTAGCAGGCGGGTGAGGTCGAGGACGCGCACGCCCTCCAGCGGTTGAACCATATCAAAAGCCTCCCGTTCGCAAGCCGCGAACAGGAGGATTATAACGAATCAGGGGGGCAGTTAGGCGGGCGGAATATTGACGGTGCAAGTTCCGGCATCCGGCTGGCAGCGCCCCACTTCTGTGCCATCCCACAGCACACGGAAAGCTGTGCTGACCCAGAAAATCTGGTCATCCGGCACGCTGCTGATGCGGGCGTTATAGCGGGTGCAGGCCGCCGGTTCGAGGTGCTTGGTCGCCAACGGCAGTTCAATCGAGCCGCAACTGGCGCGCAGCAGGTCTTTATACTTCTCGTCCCAGCGTGCGCCACTGAAACTCACACCAGAAGGCTGCCCATCCGCACCCAGCGCCTCGAAGCTCAACGGCAGGAACGGAACCGGGCTACTGCCGGGATTCTGCACGAGGAAGGTGGTGCTGTCATAGTAGAACGCCAGCGGACGACCATCGGGGTAGGCCACTGTCGGCTCACCGGACGGGGCGACCTCCGCAGCGGTGGCCTCCGGTATGCTGGTCGGCACATCGGTGGGCGCTTCTGTCGGCACATCCGTCGGCGCAGGGGTGCTGGTGGACGCAACCACCGCCGCTTCCGTCGGTACAGCCGTCGCGGCGGGCGTATCGGGATTGGTGAGGGCGGGCAACACCAACCACGCCGCCAGCGCGAGGATCGCCAGCACCGCCACGATGCCCAGAATCATCGGCAAGCGGTTGGGCTTCTTGGCACGGTTCTGAATGGCTTGAAGTAATTTGGTGATGTCGCGGTTGAAATCGGGATCATCGCGGATGACCACGCTGTTGCGGAAAGCCAGTTCTTTCAAGCCACCGGGGAGTTGGTCGGCGGTGGGCATCGCTGCGTTGTTGATGAGTACCGGAATCACCAGCACATCGCTGCGAGAGAGCGCAGTTTCCACTTCGAGGCGCACAAAATCGTTCGGGTCGGCCAGTCGGCGTTTGCCGCGATCATCCGACACATACAACCACTGCTGCCCGATGATGACCAGCACCACATCAGAAGCGGTCAAAGCTCTGTCCAGCACCTCGCGGAAGTCCATCCCGGCGGGAATATCTTCCACATCCTTAAAGATGTTCTTCTCGCCAAATGCGGCGACTACGCGATCATAAATGCGTCCGGTGTAAGCCATGCTGTCCGAACGGCGGTAGGAGATGAAAATACTCGGCATGGGAAAACTCCCCAGATGGTTCTTGACGAAATGCATGCGCTAATCTTGAGTGTATCTGTAGATACCCCAAATGAACAATCGGGAGTTTGCCCTACTCTAACCGACTTCCAACCTATGGCACATAAACCACGAACGACTGCACTGCGCTCCATGCCCCCACCGTCGCGCCGGATAGCGCCCGCACCCGCCAGTAGTACACGCCGTTCGCCACATCGGAGAGCGTAATCTCGGACTGAATGCCCACCGACTGGGTGAGTACCCCTGTGGTGAAAGCCGCATCCGCCGCCAGTTGCACCTCGTAACCCGATACGTTCGCCAGCGGCGACCAGCTCAGGGTGACGGTGTGCGTGGTCATCATGTTCATCAGCGGCGGCGCAGAATCCCCCGAAGCGATCACCAGCGTATACGTGCTGCTGTAGGGCGAATACAGCCCATCCGTATATTGCGCCCGCACCCGCCACGCATAAGTCAGTCCTTGAACCAAATCCGCAGGCGGCGTATAGCTCACCAGCGGGCCGCTGTAGACCGTAGTCGTGGGCGGCATGCCTAACGACAATTGCAGTTCATACCCCAGCACACCCGCCTGTGGTTGCCATTGAAACACCGGACGCAACAGCGGCGTGCTGCTTCCATTGATCGGGGATACCAGCGTCACCGGCGGCACGGGGGTATTGGTGGGGGTGGGCGTGGCGACCCCGCAAAAATCCATCTGTGCATTGGCGAAGGGCATGTAATCCACCCCGTTACCCACGAAATCACCGCCCGTTTGCACCGCGCCTGCCGAAGGCCCCGCCGACGAGTTCCACCAGTTGTTGATGGCGTTCACCGTCGGCGCAGGGTAGTCTATGTCGTTATCTATCGCCGTGTTGGTGTTGGTAATGAAGCACGACCCCGTAACCGACACCGTATTGTCTATCTGTTCCGTATAGATCGCACTGCCCATATTAGCCATATTCTGCGAGAACAAGGTGCGGTTGATGACCGCCGAAAGCGAATAGGAACCGGGATTAGGATTGCTTGTCATGATCGCGCCGCCATAAAAGCCGCTGTTGCCCGTGAACTCGCTCTCAGTGATGGTCAGCGGCCCCCGGCTAAACAGTGCGCCGCCATAATTAGATACATTGTTGATGAACTTACTGCGGGTGATTTGCAGCGTACCGTAAATGTTCGTGATCGCACCGCCTACACTAAAACTGGGATTGTATCCGTTGCTGAGGGTCAATCCGTTCAGGAAAAGTTGCGCGGAAGCCCCTCTGACGAAGAAGAAGCGGAACTCATTGGAACCCGTGCGGGTGAGTGTCGCGCCATTCCCGATGATGGTGATGCTGGTGCTGATGACTGGCAGTGCAACCGGCCCGTAGCTATAGTCACCGACGACCACATCGGTTCCGCTGCTGAAACTGTACGTACTGCCCACCGCCAGACAGATCACATCATTATCCGCGCCATTGCTGTTGGCAGTGTTGATGGCGCTGATGAGCGCGTCAGTATCCCCCGCGCCCACATTCGCCGTGCAGGTAGGGACTCCGGTGGCGGTGGGGACGGGCGTGAAGGTGGCGCTGCCGAGGGCGGGTGTGGGCGTGAGCGTGACGGACACGGAACCGCCCGAACGGAAAGCGGCCACCGTGGAAGCGGTGTTATTCAGCGAGAGCGCATTATCGGCGCTGGCATTCCCCATCGGCAAGCCGTTGAGGGTGCGGGTGCGGTTGGAGAAATAATTGACCAACGGACAGGGGTAAGCACACGCGGTGCGGTACGACATGATGGTGCGGAAGCGCCCCTGCGGATCGAGGTAGCCGTAAGAATAATCATACGCGCCAGCATAAGGCGCATTCGCCACATCATGCTGCGACCCCATGTTGTGACCGAGTTCGTGCACCAGCGGAATGCCCCCCGTCAGACATGTCCATGGTACCGCGTTATAGCCATTGGGAGCAAAAGCGGTCGTCACCGTAGACATCACCCAACCGATTCCGCACACACCGTTTACGGCATCGTTTCGGCTGGTCACAAACGTCACCAGATCGGCAGCGAGCGCATCACGCTGCGCCGCCACGCCGGAAAGCGCACCCGTGCCATCCCTGATGGCGTAAAGATCGTTGCGCAAACCCGCTTCGGTGTAATCCACTTCCACCATGCCGACTAATTTCAGGCGGATATTCACATCGCTGTTCAAATAGGCTTGGTTGGCCGCCGCCAACGCCGCCTGAATCGCGTTTTCCGTCGGGGTTGTCCCCCCCTGCTCGGCACGGGCATTAGCGGTATACACCACCATCAGATCAATCTGGGTCACGGTGGTGGAGGCCGCCACCACCTCCGCGTTAGCAAGCGCCTCCGCCGAAATGGGCGGCGGTTCTAGGCCGTCCTGCTCGTGCGCGATGAAGATCGCCGGATCAATCTGGTTGACGACCTGCACAATTCCGGCGCTGGTGATCTGGTAAAACGCATCGCGGGTGCTGACGAAGCCTTCCACCTCACCCTCGCCCACTGCCAGCACCGCCTGACTGTACGGATCACCGGCAATTGTCCCCACCCACACATAACCGTCCGCCGCCACTTCGCTGGCTTCGGTGCGAATCCGTTGCCCGTTGAGCGTGACATCCGGGAAAAAGTTGAAGAT
>CAIVEA010000419.1 GCA_903904765.1 uncultured Chloroflexota bacterium | reverse complement strand
GATGTCGCCAAGATGATCGGGTATCCGGCGGGGTGGCGCTGGCGGGTGCAAAACCATCCCCCCAACTGGAAATCGTGAACTTCACAAAATTCGTTTCAGCGTACAATAGTAATGTACGTTGATTATCTTTTAAGACTGTTTTCATGAAATTTCGTAGAATCCCTGCTCCGTTGCGTAAGGTGCTGGAAAGCCTATTCAGTCCCCTTACGGGCTTTGCCAACATGCAGGAGTGGAATGAAGCGCGTATCCTGTCGGTGGCGGCGCTGGTGCTTGCGCCGATGGTGCTGCTCGCCGGTTTAACGGTGCAGTCTCAAGCGGGCGGTGTCCGCGATCTTTTTGAGATGCAATATGCCTATTATCAGGCTACGTTCGGCATGATAGGGGTCTATTTGCTGGCACGCACCCACTGGTGGCGCTTGGGATTTGTGGTTGGGGTGCTGTTTCTGCTGTACGTGATCTATCAGCAGATGGTTTTTCAGTCGCAGCACGACACGTCCAATATCGCGAACCCGCTGGTGTGGCTGGTGGCCTTGATCGCCGCCTGTACCGTGTTCATGCCTGTGCGCTACATGATCGCGGTGGCGCTGGTGAGCGTGTTGTTTGTGGCGTTGCTGCCCATCTTGATAGCTCCCATCACCTTTAGTGATATTCATTTCTCGCTGTTCTTCGTGGGTGCGATGTCCACTTTTTTCGTGCTGACGACTTACATGCGCGAGATAGTGCAGCGGCGGCTGGACAAACAACGTGAAGCTTTATCCACCAGCGAAGCCCGTTACCGCACCCTGTTTGAATCCTCGTTCGAGCCGCTGGTCATCCACGAAGGCGGCGTGATTGTGGATAGCAATCCGGCCTTCCTGAACATGATGGGTTATGAACAGCCACAAGACGTGATCGGGCGGTCGCTATTGTCCATGACTACACCGGAGGAAGCTGAACGGGTGCGGGCGAACATGGCTTTGAACGTAGGCGCATATGAAACCAAGGCAATCCACAAGGATGACCGGGTGATTGATGTCGAAGTGCGTTCTCGCTCGGTGGTGTATCAAGACCGCCCGATGCGGGTGGTGGCGTTGGTGGATGTCACCGCTAAGAAGAAGGCCGAGGCCGAACGATTGCGGCATGAGGCTGAACAGCAGCGCGGGGTGATCTTACGGCAGTTCGTGAGCGATGCCTCGCACGATCTCAAAACGCCGCTGACGGTGATGAATACCAGTGTGCATCTGCTGACCAAAATTCGCAACGACCCCGAAAAATCTATGCGCTATCTGGAAAAACTTAGTGACCAGATCAAGACGATGGATAAATTGCTGGATGACCTGTTCCTGATGGCGAAGTTGGATAACCCCCTCTATTTAGCTGATCGCATGTCGGTCAATGTGCGGAATATGATGATTGATATGGCCGAATCGTACCGCGAGGCCGCCGCGCCCAAACAGATCACGCTGGAACTCACCCTGAGCGAGGACGCACCCATGTTGCAAGGGGATGAGCGCGAACTCAACCGGGCGCTGGATCGTATTCTTACCAACGCCATTCAGTACACGCCGGAGGGCGGGCAGATTCATTTGTGTCTCGACCATGATGCTCATTGGGCGACCATCACTATCAGAGATACGGGCGTGGGCATCGAACCGAATGATTTGCCCTTGATCTTCACGCGCTTCTATCGCGCTGATTCGGCGCGGCAAGCCAAAGGTGGGATGGGGTTGGGGCTGCCGATTGCGCTCAAAATTGTGGAATCGCACGGTGGTACCATCGAGGCCGAAAGCCAACCGGGGACAGGCAGCACTTTCCGCGTGCGCCTGCCCCTCGAACGCATAGCAAGTTAGCTGTCGTACTGACCGCTACTGTAGACGTAGACCGCCATCCCCGGATCGTTCGGGACGGTGTAATCCGTTTCGGAGGCGCTCCAGTCGTAAATCCACTTGGCATCGGTGATGGACATATTCACGCAACCGTGACTGTGGCGGTAGCCGAAACCGTCATGCCAGTATGTGCCGTGCAGTGCAATATCGCCATCGAAGAACATCGTCCAAGGGACTTCTTGCAGGTAGTAAAAGTCGCTCTGCTGTTGTGCGCCACTCATGGTGGTGCGTTCGTAGCGCAGGTAGACGTGGAACAGCCCTTCGTTGGTCGGCCAGTCTTTCAGCCCCGACGAGATCAGCGTGGCGAATACCGGCGTTTCGCCTTCATAAGCGATCAACGTTTGCTCGTACAAATCCACCGATACCCATTTGGTCGTGTCTACCCCTTCCGGGCGGGCGATGGGCGTGATCTTGGCGACGTTGTACTGGTGAATCCACTGATTTTGCCCCACCTGATACCAGCGTTTGCCGTCCACATCCACCGAGGTGTACAGGTTCACCAGCGTATAGCGGTACATGAATGGGTTATCTGGCGAGTCGTCGCCGCCGGGAACAGCTGCTGGGCGCAAATGGCGCATCGTCCACGCCACCGGATAGGGCAGCGGGTCGGGCGGCAGGAATACGCCCGAATAGCGCGAGATCAGCACATCCTCGCTCAGGGCGCTGGTCTGTACCCATTCGTTCGTGTCCACTTCCGCCCAGTCGCCCGCAATCTGGTTGACCGTCACATAGCTGAAGCCCTGCCCCAGCGTCTTAATCACATTCCCGCCGGGGGCATCGAAAATCGCAGTTTCGCCGGGGAGCTTGCGGTACAGCCGATCATAGATCAGCGAATCTTGCACAGGCAGCAGGTTTACAGCCGGTTTGGGATCAGCATCCAGCACAGCAGCCGGTAGGCCGTTGACCGGATCGCATCCAGCAATTTCGGCGCAGGGCTGCTGCGCGTGGACGACCATCGGCAACAGGCACAGGGCGGTTAGCACAATCAGGCGAAGGGCGCGTGGAAAAGTCATGGGTTGAACTCGCTGATGAACGGTCATAAACGATCACAAAGGTAGATTTGGCACGATACGCTCAGTCGGTGGAAGTTCCACTCTGGCTTGAGGTTCGCTATACTGAAAGTATGGCTGAAATCAGCGATTTGTCGATGATGGATGCCCTACGCCTAGACCACGCATCCCCGATGGGAGGTCAACCATGCAGACCCGACGTGCGTTGTTGTTCATGCCCGGCGATGATCGCCACAAAATCGAGAAGGGCGCGGCGCTGGGTGCGGATGCGATCATTATGGATTTAGAGGATGGTGTGGCGCTGGGTCGCAAAGCGGAAGCGCGGCATCAGGTGGTAGCCGCGCTGCGTGAGGTGCATTTCCACCTCACCGAACGCTGGGTGCGGATTAACCCCGTGAATAGCGCATGGGCGCAGGAAGATGTGCAGGCCGTTGTGCCAGCGCATCCCGATGGGGTGGTGTTGCCCAAAGTGCAGACCGCGCAGCAGGTGCAGGAGATCGCGCATTTGCTGACGCACATCGAGCATAAACACGATTGGCCGCCGGGGGGAATCCGCTTGCTGGCGCTGGTGGAGACGGCGCGGGGTGTGATGAACCTGCGCGAGATCGTGGAGAGCGATCCGCGCTTGGATGGACTGATCTTCGGTGCGGAGGATTTAGCAGGCGATCTGGGCGCGACGCGCACAGCAGGCGGCGCGGAAGTGGCCTATGCGCGGGGGGCGGTGGTGCTACATGCCAAAGCCTACGGGCTACAAGCCTTCGACACGCCCTTCGTAGATTTGAACGATCTGGGCGGGCTGGAAAGCCAGACCCGTGAGGCGCTGCACATGGGCTATGATGGCAAGCTGGCGATTCACCCCCGGCAGGTGGCGGTGATTCAGCAGGTGTTCACGCCGGACACAGAGGCTATCCGCCGCGCACGGCGCTTGATCGCCGCTTTCGAGGCACAGCAGGCAGCAGGCAGCGGCGCATTTGAACTGGACGGGCGCATGGTAGATCAGCCGATGGTGCGGGCCGCCGAAACAGTGCTGGCCCGCGCCCGTGCCGCCGGAATTGATGTAGATGTGGTGTGAAGGGCTGGCGGCGGCAACGGATGACCGCGCTGGCATAACGTGAAAGGATAGAGAATCGTGACTGTAATCATTCCCGAATCGCACAAAGACCTGTTGGAAAAGCCGGTAGCGGTGACGTTGTGTACCGTCTCCAGCGATTGCAAGCCGTATGCTTCGGTGGTATGGCGGGATTTTGATGGGCAGCATATTCGCATCGTCACCAGCAAAGACACGCGCAAATTCAAGAATGTGCAGGCGAATCCGTATGTGACGGTGCTGGCGCTCGACCCGCAGAATCCCTATCGCTATCTGGAAATTGCCGGGGTGGTGGAATTCGTCAAGGATGAGGGTGTGATGCCCGTGCTGGATAAGTTGACGATGGATTATATGGGCAAGGCGCACTACTTTGGCGATGTAGAACCCGCTGAAGGTGCGAACAAATATCGGGGCGTGGTGCTGATGATTAAGCCCACCCGCGTGGTACGGCTGACCTAAATAGTGCAAGAATCAAACGGGGCGCACCAGCACGGTGCGCCCCGTTGTGTGACCAACAGACTCAGGCTTATTCCTGAACGATCAGAACCGTGACCATGCCGAACATGCCATGACGCGATTCCGCATGGGTCAGAACGTGGCAGTGGTACGCCCACACACCGGGTTCCGTGCAATCAATCACGACATCATAACGTTCGCCGGGGGCGATGTTAAGCGTGTCGCACATATAGGGAACGGGCAGGTACCAGCCATCCTTGGTGATGACCAACTGCGGGATGCCGTGCAGGTGCATCGGGTGGATCAGCAGACCTTCGTTCATGTAACGAACGCGGATTTTCTGACCCTTCTTGGCGACGATGGGCTGCGTGTACGGGAACTGACGACCGTTGAGGGTGAATCCCAGCGTGGTGTCGTTCAGAACCAGCGTGTATTCCGCATCCACGACGGGTTCACGCGCCTTGTCCTTCGGCTCGATAATGAACGCGCCCAGCAGACCACTGGTGACCTGTTCCGCCGCATTGTGATGCGAGTGGTACATGTGCGTGCCGGGGTTGCGGGTTACGAACTGATACTGCGAAGTCTCACCCGGCTTGATGGCCGGCTGAGTCACGAACGGCACACCGTCCTGCGAATTGGGGATGAGCAGACCATGAAAATGGATGGCTGTGCTTTCCTTCATTTCGTTCTTGACCACGAAACGAACTTCGTCGCCTTCCGTCACGCGGATTTCCGGGCCGGGAATCATGCCGTTGTAGGCCATAGCCGGGAAGGCCATACCGGGGGAGGTTTCCCACTGGATATCTTGGCAAACGAGGTTGAACACCTTGACGTTGCCATCCATTTCCGGTTCCATCGGCTTGCGCCAGTAGTCTGCTTCCTTCCCCACGTTGTCGAGGAACACGTTCACTGCATCCGAATGGGCCTTGTCCATTTCTTCAGCAGTTTCCTGCGCGACAACACCTGCAACCGGTTGACCGGCGAACAGAGTGCCGGGACGTGAAAATGCGGCAGCAGCGCCCAGCGTACCTGCACCGATGCCTGCCATTTTCAAGAAACGGCGACGACCAAAATTATTGCTCATTCCCCTCATCTCCTAATATGCTTTCCGCCCTTGCATTTCCGAGATGGAAATTATTAACGAGGTTATCGTAATTGATAGGTTTTTTACCGTAAAGATGAGGATGTCATGACTTTTATAGGAAAAGTCTCACTTGTTTGCAATCCATTGCAGCATTTAGGATAATGCATTGATTGTTTCTATTTCCTAGATCGTATGTCGCAAGGACTTCCAGGACTGCATTATGACGCAACAGACCCCTGAATCTTCTGAAAACAGCGTTCCTCTGATTCCTGCTTTGATTTTCTTCGGCGGATTGACGCTGATTTTGCTGGCGTTGTTCTCCGGGCGGCCAAGCACCCGTGAAGGTGCAGTGGTTGCGGTGGTCGTTACTGCCGAGCCAACAGCCGCACCGACGGTTCTGCCGACGGCGGCTTCGGCGGGCGGCGCACAGATGGTTGCCGAGCCGATTGACCCGGCGCGAGTGAGCAAAGGTGAATCCACCTTCCAGACGATTTGTTCGGCCTGTCACGGTTTCAACGCAATGGGTATACAAGGTCTAGGCAAGCCGCTGATCGGTAGCGAATTCGTGAATGGCCTGACCAATGATGGACTAGTGGCTTTCATCGCTAAAGGCCGCGATGTGTCCGACCCGTTGAATACGACGGGTGTGGTGATGCCGGCGCGTGGCGGTAACCCGATTTTGACCGATGATGATCTGCTGAATGTGGTGCATTACATTCGCAGTTTGAACGATGGTGCTGCTGCCGCCGCTGCTCAACCTACGGCTGTTCCGACAGCAACGCCTGCTGGCCCGACGGCTACACCTGTTCCGTTGAGCGCCCTCATTCCCACTTCGGCGGCGGATACGAGCAGCAGCAGTAACACTGTCGCTCAGGTTCCCGGCAAAGCGGCCTATGATCGCCAGTGTGCGTCGTGCCATGCGTCGGACGGCAGCGGTGTTCCCGGTGTCGCTAAGCCGCTGGCGGATAGCGCCCTGCTGAAGGATCGTACTGCTGTGGCCGCGCTGTTCGACTTCCTGACCAAGCCGCAGGCCGCTGCCGCTGGTGCGCTACCGCACCCGATTCGCGGTGGCTACCCGGAACTGACCGATACGGAAATCTACGAAGTGATTACCTATATGAATGTGCTGCTCCAGTAAGCTGTAGCATTCGATAGCTATTCAAAGCGGGATGCCCGTTAGGGAACATCCCGCTTTTGATTCAAGCTTTTAGCCAGCTTGTGATCTGCGGTAGGAAGTCTGGCGAATCCGGCGCGATTCCGGCGGCGAAGGCCAACGCACGGCAGGCAATAGCCGTTTCGTCGTCGTAATCGCCCGCCGCCACATGTAGCAGCGCCGTGCCCCAGCGCCGATCTCCTTGCGCCAGCAGCAGCGCCCCACTCAGGCTAATTCGCAGTTCCGCATTAGTCTTTTCGTTGGCGATGTCCAGAAATTCGGCGGTGCTTTGCCAGCCGCTGATGGCGTTCATCTGCGTATCCAGCGATTGCTCGTAAGAGGCCAAACCCATGCCGCGTAGCACGATTGCGCTTTCTTCCGCCAGCGCCGCCAGACTTGTGCTGAGGGCAACAGATTCGGGAAAGGCTTCGCGCTGGGCGAGGGCTGCTGCGATGCGGTTGGCATCGGCATCGGTCAGCGTCAGGCCGTGCGCGGCCATCGGGCGCTTGAGCTGGCGCAGGAGAATGCTGAACAGGTCGGCCAGCGGCGCACTGGCAAAGGCGCTGGCGCGATCAAGCGGGGGCATACGGTGTCCTTTCTACGATCAATATGGGTCATCCGGCTTTGGCTACTGCCATTCAAAGCGAGCATGGCTATAATAACACCAACTGTAAAGCCGCTTCCCATCTGAAATGAGGATTGGTGACGATGCGTTTAGCCATTCAGGAAGATATGCTCCCCGGCAAAACCGCGCTGGAACGCTTTGAACTGGCGAAGTCGTTGGGGTTTGAAGGAGTCGAGGTGTGGGGCAGCGGGTTGAATGCGCGTGTCCTCGAACTGGCGCAGGCCATCGAACTGACGGGTGTAGTCGTGTCTGCGGTCAATCACGGGCGACAGGGCAACTTGCTGGACGCAGACCGCGATGAACGCGAACGGGCGCTGGCGGCGCTGCGCCAGTCGGTGGTGGATGGTGTTGATCTGGGTGCGGCGGGCGTAATCGTTGTGCCGCAGTTTGCCAACACCACGTTACCCGATCTCACGCCCTACAAATCGGTGACGCAGTTGGAATACGAACTACTGCACAACCATCTGCGGACGCTCTCGGATTATGTGTATGCGATGGGGATTGATCTGTATATTGAGCCGATCAACCGCTACGAAACGCACTTTCTGAACACACTGGCGGACGCGGTGAAGGTGCGGCGCAAAATCAAAGATCATCCCCATGTGAAGATCACCGCCGACTTGTTCCACATGGCGATGGAAGAAACGAACATCGGGGCGGCACTGCGGACGTATGTGGCGGACATCGGTTATGTGCATCTAGCGGACAGCAACCGCCATTTGCCCGGTGAAGGCATGACGGATTTCGGCGCTGCTGCTGCGGCGCTGCGCGAAGGCGGTTATCAAGGGTGGGCTTCGCTGGAATGTGGCTCTCCGAGTCAAAATGCCCCGTATGCGCGGGCGTATGCTGCGGCGCTGCCATCTTCGGTGGCCTTCTTGCATGAACGGGGATGGGGCGCATGATTTTTCATTCGTATTCGTATGTGATATTTCTGGCGGTAGTGGTCGCGCTCTACTGGTGGTTGCGTGATCGGCGAGCGCAAAACGCGCTGCTGGTGGCGGCGGGTTTCGTCTTTTATGCCTCGTGGGATTGGCGCTTCGTGCCGCTACTGGCGGCGGCGGTACTGGTCAACTACGGTGTGGGGCGGGCGCTGGGAACCTATCCTGCGCGGCGGCGCTGGGGTTGTGGGGTGGGCTGGCGGCGAACCTACTGGTACTCGGATTCTTCAAATATTTCAACTTTTTCGCCACCTCCGCCACTGATTTGCTGAAGGCGTTTGGTCTGCCGGTGTCGTTCACCGTGATCGAGATCATCCTGCCCGTTGGCATCTCGTTCTACACGCTCCAGCACATCAGCTACTTGCTCAACGTTTATCGCCGTGATTGCCCCGCTGAACGTAGTCTGTTGAATTACGCGCTGTTCGGCGCATTCTTCCCGCAACTAACCGCCGGCCCGATTGAACGCGGTCTGACGCTGCTGCCGCAAATCAATGCGCCGCGTCGCTTCGATGCCGAACGCTTCGAGTCCGGGTTAGTTTTGCTGCTCATGGGCATCTTCAAGAAGATCGTGATCGCCGACCTGACTGCCACGTTGTATAAGCCGGAAGTGTTCGCCAAGCCGGAAGGCTATTACAGCGGGGAAGTGGCGGCGGTGCTGTACCTGTTCGCGCTGCAAGTGTATGTGGATTTCGCCGCCTATAGCGATATGGCGCGGGGTTCGGCACGGTTGCTGGGCTTTGAACTGGGCGAGAACTTTCGTCAGCCGTATTTCGCGCAAACCGTGTCGGAGTTCTGGCAGCGGTGGCATATTTCGCTGTCCTCGTGGCTGCGCGACATCATCTACATGCCCATCAGCCGGGCGCTGTTGCGCCGTTGGACGGGGCGCGGGATGCTGATAATGGCGCTGGCGACGCTGGTGACGATGTTCATCAGCGGCCTGTGGCACGGCGCGAACTGGACGTATGTGCTGTGGGGGCTGCTGCTAGGTGCGTACCTGATCGGGGCGCGGTTGCTGCAAGGCCGCGCTCGCCCGTTCCTGAAGCATCGGTTGGTGTGGGTGCGGCGGGCGACGGCGGCGGTGCGCGTGTTCATCACCTTCCACTTGATCTGGTTGGCATGGGTGCTGTTCCGCGCTCCCGATTTGCAAGCCGCATGGACGTTTTACGGGCGATTGCCGATGCTGTTCAGCGACCCCGTGCCAGACTCGGTCGGGCGCTGGTTGCCGATTTTTATCCTGTATGCGGTGATGATCGTGCTGGATGTTCTTCAGTCGCGCACCGGGGACGACGCTTTTCCGCGCCGCTGGTCGCTGCCGCTGCGAACGCTGGCGTATGTCACCATGCTGCTGCTGATTGCGTTCTTCTCGGTGAAGCCGTATGTCCCGTTCATCTATTTCCAGTTCTAGTCGGTTGCGGCGCGGGGCGCTGGCGCTGGTGGTGTGCCTGCTGCTGCTGGAGATGGGGGTGCGGTTGCCGCCTGTGAAGGTTGCCCTCAGCGCTGCGCTCGACCCGTATGAATCGCTGTTATGGTACAACAAAAACATCCAGTCTTACGGGAAGCAACTGCGTGATGGCTCGCATTACGATCTGTGGTTGCTAGGGGCATCATACATCATGAGTGGCCTCGACCCGACGATTATGGCGGACACGCTGGCGGCGGCGAATCATCCCCTCACGGTGCAGAACTATGGCTACACCTTCATGCAAAATCTGTCTGATATGGCGGTGGTGGTGGGCAGATGGATGCTCCGGTACGATCAACCACGTTATGCGCTCATCGGCCTGCAATGGCGTAACATGAGCAGCGACGGACAACGCGCCGCCCGCGCCCGTTCTTCCCCGATGGAACGGATGGTGATCTACCAAGACCATTTGGACGACTGGTTTATGGCGCTGGTGTACCAAAATAGCCAGTTGTTCCGGGATGCCACGCTGACGCGCTATGCGCTGACTGTCCCGCTGGAAGATACGGACGTTCCCGATTTGCCGACAGGCGGCTATGCGCCGCGTGCCCGCATCATGCCCTGCGAACCTTCGCAATGGACGGATGTGGATAAGCCGACACAGGCCGATTTCGAGAGTCATCTGGCGCGGTTGGATACGCTCATCGAGGCGCTGCGGCAGAATGGTGTGGCGGTGGCGGTGGTCAATATCCCGTCACCGGAGTGCGCGGTTCGCTATAACTACAGCAGCCTCGAACGCTATGAGCAGACTTATCTCGACCCGCTGGCGGCGCATTTGCAGGCCATCAACGTGCCGTTTGGGGAACTCGATCGGCGTTTCTTCGCGGCCTATCCCGATATAGACGCGCAACGGGTGTACTACTACGATGACTCGCACCCCAACACCGATGGGGCGCGATTGCTCAGTGTATGGGCGGGGGAGTTCGTGGCAGCATGGTTGAACGGACTGGAGCAATAAACGTATGACATCATCTTCCCCACAGTCCACAATGCATCGTCTGCGGCGCGGGGTGCTGGTGCTGTTGCTATGCCTGCTGCTGCTGGAGATTGGCGTGCGCTTGCCACCGGTTCATGCTGCGCTCAGCACCGCGCTCGACCCGTATGAATCGCTGCTGTGGTATATCATG
>CAIVEA010000418.1 GCA_903904765.1 uncultured Chloroflexota bacterium | reverse complement strand
TTCATCCTGATGCAGGAAGCGGCGCGGGTGATGCGGCGCGAGAAGATCAGCGGCAGCATCGTCAACATCCTCAGCATGTCGGCGCATGGCGGGCAACCGTTCATTACCGCCTACTGTGCCTCCAAAGGGGCGCTGGCGATCCTGACCAAGAACGCCGCACACAGTCTGCGCCATGACCATATCCGCGTGAACGGTTTGAACATCGGTTGGACGTTCACCACCAACGAACATCTGGTGCAATTGGCGATGGGCAAGCCGGAAAACTGGCTGGAACAGGCCGAGCCGAATCTGCCGTTCAAGCGGCTGCTGCGTCCGCATGATGTGGCGGGCATCACCACCTACCTGCTGAGCGACGCAGCGCAAATGATGACAGGTTCGCTGATTGACTTCGATCAAAATGTCGTTGGAAATATGGATTCTTAGGGGGAACAATGGCAGGCCAGAAAAATAATGTGATCCGGCTGACGATGGCGCAGGCCATTGTCAAATTCTTGCAGGTGCAGTACAGCGAACGCGACGGGCAGCGGCGGCGGCTGATCCCCGCCATGTTCGGCATCTTCGGGCATGGCAACGTGGCCGGCCTCAGCCAAGCGTTGATCGAATACGGTCATGATCTGCCGTTCATGCAGCCACAAAACGAGCAGTCTATGGTGCATACTGCCAGCGGTTTCGCCAAAGCCAATTTGCGGCTGGCGACGCTGGCCTGCGCCGCCTCCATCGGCCCCGGCTCCACCAACATGATTACGGGCGCGGCGACAGCCACCGTCAATCGGCTGCCCGTGATGCTGTTCCCGGCGGATTACTACGCTACCCGTCGGCAAGGGCCGGTGTTGCAGCAGCTGGAACATCCGGTTTCGATGGATGTGAGCGTCAACGATGCCTTCCGTCCGGTCAGCCGCTTCTTTGACCGCATGACCCGCCCCGAACACATCCTGTCCGCGCTGCCGGAAGCTATGCGTATCCTGACCGACCCCGCCGACACGGGCGCGGCGGTCATCGCGCTCCCGCAGGATATTCAGTCGCACGCCTTCGACTATCCGGCCTATTTCTTCGAGGAACGGGTGTGGGAGATCGAACGGCGGCTGCCGAATCCGGCACGAATCAGCGCGGCGATTGAGATGCTCAAACGCGCCAAGCGTCCGTTCATCATCGCAGGCGGCGGCGTGATCTATTCGGAAGCGCGTGCTGAACTGCAAGCCTTCGCCAACAAATACGGGATTCCAGTGGGCGAAACCTTCGCGGGTAAGGGCGCGATGCCGGATGACACGGGCATGTCGCTGGGCGGTGTAGGCGTGACGGGCGCGGGTTCGGGCGGCAAGCTGGTTAGCCAAGCCGACCTGATTATCTGCATCGGCACACGCCTGACCGACTTCACCACCGGCTCGCAGTCGGCCTTCAACAACCCGGATGTGCAGTTCATCAGCATCAACGTCAACGGTCACGACGGCTACAAGCAGGGTGCGCTGCCCATCATCGCAGATGCGCGTGAGGCGCTGCGGGCGCTGACCGTCGCCGCTGACCAAGCAGGACTGCGCCCCGACCCCGGCTACTACGAGGAAATCGGTGTGGCGAAGGAAGAATGGCAGGAACTGCTCCAGAAAGAAGTGTTCGTGGCGCATCCCGGCGAGAAGTTCAGCCAGCTTCACGCCATCAACGTGGTCAACGCGCAGGCGCAACCCGGCGATACGATTGTGGCGGCGGCGGGCGGCCCCCCCGGTGATCTGCATCAACTGTGGGAAACCAGTAATAAGCGCAACTGCCATCTGGAGTTCGGTTTCTCGTGCATGGGCTACGAAATTCCGGCGGGGCTGGGCGTTCGCATGGCGCAACCGGAAGGCGAAGTGTATGTGATGATCGGGGACGGCACGTACCTGATGCAACCTTCGGAACTGGTCACATCCGCCAAAGAAGGGCTGAAGATCACGATTGTGCTGTTCCAGAACAACGGCTTCCAGATCATCCGGCGCTTGCAGATGGGGCGCGTGGGCGTGAGCTTCGGCAACGAGTTCCGCCACCGCAGCGACGAGACGAACCGGCTGGAAGGCGAGTACGTGAAGATTGACTTCGCGCAGAACGCCGCCAGCATGGGTGCGAAGTCGTGGACGGTGCGTACCCCTGAAGAACTTCAGAAGGCGCTGGCGGCGGCACGGCAGGAAACCGATAGCTGCGTGATCGTGGTCGAAACCGAGCCGCACCGCTACGGTCCCGGCTCCAACGTGTGGTGGGATGTCGCTCCGGCGGAAGTGACGGGCATCCCCGAAACGCAGAAGGCCAACGAGGAATACGTGCAAACCCGCGACAGTAAGCAGCGTTTCCACTACTAGGTCGTAGCACAAATCGCTTTCGCCAATTTGTAGCGGAATGAAGCAGGCTAAAGCCAATACCAAAGGGGTAGACTGCAAATCCTACCCCTTTGGGTTGAGATGCTGTATGGCTTACGGATTAATCGGTTCCGTCGAAGCATCAATCGAGATGAGGAACTTGACCAGCTTACGGATGTCGTCTGAACTGTTCAGGCCGTCAATGCCGCCTGTCCCTGCTGACCGGTGCTGTATGAACGGTTCGCCAAACACGGCCTCCAGCGAAGGCGCAGAACCGTTGTGGAAGTAC
>CAIVEA010000417.1 GCA_903904765.1 uncultured Chloroflexota bacterium | reverse complement strand
TGGTAGTCGTGTTCCACAATTTATGGGTAACTTCGCTGTAGTTCTTGATCGTGATATTGTCGAAGGTGATACCATCGTTTGTGGACACATCCGAACGGGCATCCAACCGGATGGCGATATAGAAATCGTCATCATACTTACTGGCATTGGTGGTCAGAGTAGACCACGTTAGGCCCGTTACCTGCTCGATCGCGCCTTGCAGGTCTACTTCCATGCGCTCCCATGCCAACTGCTCACGGTTAGAAGTGTTGGCGCTGTACGTCCACGACCAGACGGCAGTGGCAGCAATTGCCGTTGTGCCAGATGCGGTCTGAGCATTACGGTATAAGTCAATATAGAAGCTATCGTTGGCAGCTAAACGCCGCCAATGCCACAGATTCAGAATAGGCTTGGTCGCCGCCCCGGAAGAAGTACCAGAGCAGTCCTTATTGCCACCCCACACACTCAGATTTTCGGGCGTGTCGTTGTTGAAGTCAATCGGATAGCGCAGTTCCATCGAGGTCTGCTGTTGGGCATAGTTACCACCGGGGCTGTCGGTGAAAGCGCGTGTGCCACCCGTTATGCCACCTGCGATTGTCCCCCATTGCCCTTGCATCAACCACTGAGCAGTACCGCTTTCGGCATCATCACAGAAGGGATAGTTACTGAAGCGCGTCGCACCCTTGCGATCAATGCGGATATTGTCAATGAACAAGCCATCGCGTGCATTGTTATCGCGGTCAACCAGCAACACGAAGCGTAACCGGAAGGGCGAGGTATTCCAGTTAGGAATGCCTTGCAATGGCACTTCAATCTCATCCATCGGGCCACTGATGGCCGACCCCGAACGGGACACTTGCTGAAGCACTTGCACGGTTGTCCACGTATCATCCACCGCATCAATGGCATCGCGGGTGTACTGCACTTCAATCGAATCGCCCACATCCAGATCGTAGGCATACGAGAAAGTCAGTTGCGGATAACCATCATCCCCTTGATAATCGGGTTGCCCACCTGTGCCGTTGGCATTCATCGGAAGGCTAACTTGCCCGTTCAATTCGACGAAGTGCACGCGCAACTCGGATCGAACGACCGGGGCAGTCTGCGGTTGCTGACTACCAAAGTTGGCATACGTCCCGTTGTTCAGGCCGCTGCTCACATCCCAGCTCATCGAGGCACTGCCATCTTCATTGGTGGCCGCGTTGGTGGTGGTCAAATCCCAGCGCCCGCTGGTGATGAAATCGCTCTTTTGCGTGACCGAATCGAGGTTCCAGTAGCTACCACAGGTCGTTATGTTGCCCGAACAAACACCGAACGTCCGACCGTTATTGCGTGCATCAATGCGGATGTCGTCCATATACCAACGGCGAATACCGCTGGTTGAGTTGCTCTCCACGATGAAGCGATAAGCCAATTTACCACTGGGAACATTCGGCAGCGAAACCTGCTGGCGCGTCCATGCGTAGTTCTTGGTCGTTCCAGTACGTAGTTGAATCGCAGTCTGCCACGAGGGGCCGCTACCCGTCACCACCGAACCATCCGGGTTATAAGCATAAGGCGCATATTCACCGAACTGGATCGAAACTGTCGTCTGCGCTTGGAAATCCCACACTTCCCACCAGTTCATGGTGGCGTTCGTCACCTGCTTAATGTCCACATACCCGCGCAATTCCAGATGGCAGCGCATATTGGTTGCGAAGCCGTTGGTGCTGCTGATCGGGCTTTCTTTCCATGCATAAGACAGCGAGTTGGGCTGCGTACCCGTAATCTGTGTGAACGGGCAGTTGGGAACGCCCGTGCCCGTCACCAGACGGTCAGCGGGGACGTTGCCTTTAGACTGCCAGAGATTAACCACGATGCCCGAGTTACCGGTGGCTTCGTAATATTCAACCTTGAGGACATGCGCGCCGGGCGTGAGCGTGATCGTCGAGTTCAAGGGAGAACAGCTCAAGCATGACATATTCCAGTTGGACAGCGCGGCGATTTTGGTGTCATCCAGATAGAAGTACACGCCATCGTCCGCCTGAATGTTGACGTTGACAGTCATGTTAGAGGCAGATAGGTTGTAAATATTGCGCGTCCAGCGCACTGAGAAATCATCCACGTTCCAATTGTCAATCGGGCCTTTATCCAGCCAGTTGAAATTCAAATCGTAGGTGTAGGTATTGATCGGCGGCAACGAAGCGTTCCACAGGTTGTAATCCGCCACCGCGCCCGTTGTATCGAGGACGCGACCATTGAAATACTGACCGCGCCAGCCTTCACCGCCCAGATACACGCTCTGGTCAACACGCCACCATTCGGGGTTGTTGATCGGGTCTTCAAACGGCGCGATAAAGCTGAAATCCGACGGCGTATTGGTCGGCAGCGGGGTATAAGTCGGGGTCGGGGTTTTGGTCGGGATGGTCGGCGTGGGCGTGGGCG